>CAYHDM010000018.1:0-12455 GCA_964355455.1 uncultured Candidatus Saccharibacteria bacterium | reverse complement strand
AATATATTAAAGTTCGCTGCGCAAGAGTACACAACCTCCAAAACGTAAATATCGACATACCAAAAAATAAACTTGTAATTTTTACAGGTGTATCGGGATCCGGTAAATCATACCTGGCGATGGATACCATATATGCTGAAGGCCAGCGCAGATATGTAGAATCATTATCTTCGTATGCCAGGCAATTTTTAGGTGTAATGAAAAAACCGGATGTAGAATCAATTGAGGGATTGTCTCCGGCAATTGCGATTGATCAAAAAACCGTATCCCATAATCCGAGATCAACTGTCGGAACCGTTACAGAAATTTATGACTATTTGAGGCTGTTATACGCGCGCATAGGCCATCCTCACTGTCCGAATTGCGGACGTGAAATATCTCACTTATCGGTTGATCAAATCGTTAATTCGATGCTGGCTCCAACAACAGATATCAAAAAGCAAAAAAGATTTTTGATTTTGTCTCCGATTGTTAAGGATAGAAAAGGTGAGTATTCACAATTATTTAAGAATTTACAAAAACAGGGTTTTACGCGCATAAGAATTGACGGAAAAATTTACAGGCTTGATACTGAAATAAATCTCATTAAAACAAATAAACATACAATAGAAGCAGTGATTGACCGAATTGTAATTGAGCCAAATAAAGCCGCTGAACCCGAAACTATAACCCGTATCTCACAATCCGTCGAAACTGCTTTGAGCCTTGGAAACGGGTACGTTATAGCCGCAGAAGTAAAAGACGCCGCTTTTGAGTTTCCTGAATTTCCTGAAAAGATGGAAGACCACCTTTACAGTGAAAGATTTGCATGTCCTGTATGTAATATTTCATTACCTGAAGTAGAACCCAGAACTTTTTCATTTAATTCTCCTCATGGAGCCTGTGAAGTGTGTACAGGCCTCGGAACTCAGCTTAAAGTGGATGAGGAATCGATTTTAGCGCCGGAACTATCTATTTTAGAAGGAGGAATAATTCCTTGGGCATCATTAATGGATAAGAATACATGGAACAGGACAATTATAGAAGCCGTTGCAAGGGAATATAAAATTGATCTCAATAAAGCCGTCGGGAAACTTCCTAAAGAGCATCTTGGAGTCTTTTTTGACGGAGTTGGAGGAAGAAAATTTGCGGTTACGTATAAAGGTCGAACTTTCGACGCTAGATTCGAAGGAGTTGTCAGCAATCTGGAGCGGCGCTATGCCGAAACCAATTCTGACTACATAAGATCAGAAATTGAGAAATTTATGATAAAAGAGCCTTGTCCGAAATGCAAAGGTGACAGGTTGAATGACAAAGCTTTAGCTGTTACGATTCATGATCAAAATATAGCTACTACATCAGATTTAGCCATAAAAGAATGTCTGGACTGGATAAATATGCTGGATGAAAATGCGGCGTCGAAACGCGAACTGGACATTGCTACTCCGATTATTAAGGAACTTCAGGCTCGTCTTAAATTTCTGATGGATGTCGGACTAACATATTTGACAATAAGCCGTGCCTCATCGACTCTGGCGGGCGGAGAAGCCCAAAGAATACGTTTGGCTTCACAAATCGGTTCAAAATTATCAGGAGTTTTATATGTTCTAGATGAACCGTCAGTCGGACTTCATCCAAGAGATCACAAGCAGTTAATAAAAACCTTAAAAGAATTACGTGATTTAGGAAACACAGTCGTCGTCGTTGAACACGACGAGACAACAATGCGTGAATCAGATTATATATTTGATTTCGGTCCGGGAGCCGGGCATAAAGGCGGAAATGTGACCGCCCAGGGAACTCCCGAGGAAATCATGAAAAATCCGAACTCTTTGACCGGTGCCTATTTGTCGGGACGTAAAAAAGTTTCAGTTATGGATTACCTAACCGAAGACGAGAGAACAACGCTATTCGAGAAGGGGCCAGGCAAAAACGAAAAATCAATTAAATTATTGGGATGTACCGGCCATAACTTAAAAAATGTTAATGTGGAGTTTCCACTCCGCAAATTTGTCTGTATAACGGGAGTTTCAGGTTCCGGAAAATCCACATTGGTAAATGAAACTTTACTGCGTGAACTCCGCCAGGAAAAAGGTTTAAAAAACGACGAAAAACCGGCGGAAAACAAGGGAATTATCGGAGCCGAAGAAATCGATAAAATAATAAGCATTGATCAAACTCCGATCGGAAGAACTCCACGTAGTAACGCGGCAACTTATACAAAAGTATTTGATGAAATTCGCGAATTATTTACACAAACCACATCTGCAAAAATGCGCGGATACAAATCAGGAAGATTTTCATTTAACGTAAAGGGAGGCCGATGCGAAGCCTGTCAGGGCGAAGGCCAAATCAAAATCGAAATGCAGTTTATGCCCGACGTATACGTAGACTGTGAAGTATGCGGAGGAAAACGTTACAATCGTGAAACTTTAGAGGTTGAATATAAAGGCAAAAATGTAGCCGATGTTTTGGATATGACGGTAGAAGATGCGCTAAATTTCTTCTCAAATCATCCAAATATTTATCACAAATTATCAACTTTATATGATGTGGGATTAAGCTATATGAAACTTGGTCAACCTGCTCCAACTTTAAGCGGGGGAGAGGCGCAACGTGTAAAGCTTGCCTCGGAGCTTGCTAAAAAGGCCACAGGTAAAACATTTTATATATTGGATGAACCGACAACAGGTTTGCATTTCGCCGATTTAGAAAGGCTGATTGCCATTATCAAACGCTTGGTTTTAAAGGGAAACACTGTTTTGGTAATTGAACATAATTTGGACGTGATAAAAAACGCTGATTGGATCATCGATCTCGGTCCAGAAGGCGGAAAATACGGCGGAGAAGTTATTACGACGGGAATTTTAGAAGAAGTTATTAAACATCCGACTTCATATACGTCGAAAGCTTTGAGAGACTCGCTAGAGAAGAAATAGAAATGATAAACATCGAGCAATATGAAATCCCGGATTCTCCGGGGGTCTACATTTTCAGAAATCTTAAAAATCGCGTCATATACGTCGGAAAAGCCATAAACCTTAAAAATCGCGTTAAAAGCTATTTCCAGAGGTTTGAGGCGTTGGCTCCTAAAACTCAAGCCTTAGTTGAGAAAATTGAAAAGTTTGAATTTATTAAGGTTGAAAATGAAATTGAAGCCCTTTTACTTGAAGCCGATTTAATAAAACGCTATAAGCCTCCATATAACATCAGTTTGAAAGACGATAAGTTCTATAAGTATATAAAGATTGAAAGTGACAAATTGTTGATTCCAAACCGCTCGGAAAACGCGGAGGTCAAGGAAATTGAAAAACCTCTTTTAACAATTTCAACCACACGGAAAAAACGTGACGATAAAGCCCAATATTTCGGTCCATTTCCTGAAGGATCATCGGTTAACTTAATTATTAAAAGCCTGCGGAGAGTCTTTCCATACTGAGATTGTTCCACCCAAAAATTTAACCGATATAAAAAAGCAGGCAGGTCGTGTTTATACGGACATATAGGTTTGTGTCCGGCTCCATGCCAAAGTACTGAAGCCGCCGAAACTAACAATGAAAATGTAAAGAAAATTGCAGAATATTTAAAGGGAAATAAAAAACGTTTATTTCAGGCATTAGAAAGGGAAATGAAAAATGCGGCAAAACGTGAAGATTTTGAAACCGCAGGGTATATAAGGGATCAAATTAACAGCTATAACTATTTAACTCAGCAAAAGCGTGATGTGAAAGAATATATCGACGCTCCTAATTTAGTTGAAGACCGGGCAGAAAAAGGAGTTCGGGATTTAATAAATATATTGGAAACTGAAGCAGGATTCGTATTCGATCCACACGAAGTCGAATCATTCAGAATCGAGGTTTTTGATATTTCCAACATACAAGGGTCTAATGCAGTCGGATCTATGGTAGTTTTAACCGGCGGATCTCCTGATAAAAAAGAATATCGCAGATTTAAGATTCGAACTAAAGATACTCCCGATGATTTTCATATGATGCAGGAAATGTTGAGACGGCGGTTCAAGCGTACTAATTCCAAAAATATTAAGGGCAATGAGAAGTGGATCAGCCCAAATTTAATAGTTATAGATGGAGGAAAAGGCCAATTGTCATCAGCCATAGAAATACTCGAAGAATTTGGAATAAATACCCCAATAATCGGACTTGCCAAAAGGGAAGAGGAAATAGTTATTGAAACTTCCCAAAATCCCAAAGATTTTAAAATTGTTAAATTGCCGGACTCTTCGGAAGCATTAAATACTATAAAACGGGGGCGTGATGAAGCACACAGATTCGCTATAACTTACTATAGAAAACTTCACAGGAAAAATCTGTATAATTAAAGAATGATAAAGAATTTCCTACAGAGTATTACAGCGACCGCGATTGCAATGATGATAACTCCATATGTTGTTACGGGGTTTCAGGTTGATAATACAGTTGAAACAATATTAATCGCATCCGTTGTACTTGTATTAGTTAACTTTTTCGTAAAGCCTATAGTTAACCTCGTTTCTTTTCCGATAAACATGGTAACTTTAGGGTTTTTTGGCTTTATTATTAATGCGTTAATGCTGTACATAACTTCTTATTTAGTCGGAGGAATCATGATTGAAGCCGGAAGATTAACTATAAATTATTTCGGCGTAAATTTCCCCACGGTTGAACTACCTTTATGGTATCTAACATTGGTCGCGGCTTCAGTAGTAATTAGTACAATAAATTGGATTTTAAGAAAAATCCTCCTATAATTGAGCGAAGCGAACTTATGAGCATGCAAGACATCCTAAACATTTTATTAATAGTGATATCCATAGCGATAATATTTTTCGTAATCATTCAACAGCAGGAATCCGGCTTTTACTCAAATACTTCAAATATAAATAGAACCCGCAGAGGAGCTGAAAAACTCATTTACAATTTAACCATATTGTTTGGATTTTTATTTATAGTACTTTCTATTGCCGGATTATTTGTATAGATATATAGAAACTCCGACTCTCTTTATATGTTTTTTTTAGAAACTTTAAAAATTACCGTCCTCAATCTCGTTCTGGCAATCGCAACGCTGCTGCCGCAAAATTCCGTATCAATGGGACTAGTCGGAGACCCCATAAGTTTTCTTCCTCATGAAGCACAAATAACCAGCGAGCAAATGATTTCAGATCTGGTATTCAGAAAATTATTTAAATATAGAGACGGAGAAATGGTGAACGACCTTGTCGAAAGCTGGGATATTTCAGATGACAGCAAGCTATATAACTTTAAATTAAAGGCTAACGTATACTGGCAGGACGGGGTACCCATTACATCCAATGATGTAATCTACACTCTGACTATGAACCAGAGTCTGCGCGATGAAATTGAAATAGAAAAAATCAGTGACAAAGAAGTCTCGATTTCATTGCAAACTCCCAACGCTATTCTTCCATCTTTGTTAACATTCAGCATTGAACCTGCGCACATCACTAATCAACAGAAGTTGATGCCTATTGGTTCAACAAGTTATCGCATATCCCGTGTTATGATGGAACGAAACAAGGTTCGCGGTGTAATTTTACAGTCGTTTCAGCGCGGCAAATTATACAACAAGATATATTTCCATTTTTATGATACGGACAATGATTTAAAAACAGCTTATAAACTTGGTGAGATCTACGCTTTTTTTAGTAATTCAGAGTTTAGCTATCCACATTTGAATTCTAAACCAATAACTTTCATCGGGAGATATTTTTCACTGATTTTTAATACAACGGCTAAAGAACTTTCTACCCCAGAAGTGCGTACTGTACTCGCAAAATCTCTAAACACTGACGAATTATTACAAAGAAATTACTTTAGAAACAGTCTTAAGGCACAAGGTCCGATAAGTTATTCACCATATACCAGGGATGATTTTAAAACTCCATATTATAATCCGGAAGTAAAACTCACAGAAAATCAAAAATCATTATTTGAGGATGAGCTAAAAATTCTTCTCCCAAATAGCCAGGACGGCAGACAATTGGAAGATTTCCTGAAATCAAGCTGGCAGGAACAACTTGGGTTAAAATTAGAATTTCAATACTACGACGTTAATGAATTAATAAGTAAAGGAAAATCCGGTGAATTCGGTGTCATTCTAGTTGGTCATGAAGTTACTCCTGATCCGGACCGATACGCATTTTGGCATTCATCTCAAATGGCAAACCTAAATCTGGCGAATTTTGAAGATTTAAGAGCTGACAGAGCTTTGGAAGAAGGCCGTCGGGTTTTTAATTCCGATGACAGAATACTTCATTATAATATTTTTCAGGATGTTATTTTTACTAAAGTTCCGGCAGTTTTTCTATACCATCCCGGAACATTTTTATATACTTCTGAGAAAACACCCATTCCTTTGCCTCAAGGTGTTTATACTCCATCTGATATTCTTGAAAGCTTATGACGAAATTCGAAACTCCAATGATGCAGCAATATGAACAAATAAAGGCGAAATATCCTGATTGCTTGCTGTTTTTCAGGTTGGGCGATTTTTACGAATTATTTTTGGAGGATGCGGAAATCGGATCCAAAATTTTAGACATTACGCTAACCGGCCGCAACAAAGGTAAAGACGGGAAAATCCCGATGTGCGGAGTTCCCTTTCACGCAATTGATTCGTACCTCGCGAAAATAATTAAAGCCGGATACAAAGCCGCGATTTGCGAACAAACTTCTAAACCCACAAAAGGTCCGGAAATTGTTGAAAGAGAAGTCGTACGAATAATAACGCCCGGAACTATTGTAGATGAAAACATGCTTGAGAGAAAATCCAATAATTTCGTTTTAACCATAAGCGTTTCTGACAATGAAATTGCTTTCGCATACGCCGACATTAGTACCGGGGATTTTATTTTAAATAAGGTTGCGTATAAATCCGGCGAAAAATTATTGGGCACAATTATAAATGAAGTTAAAAAAATAAATCCGAGCGAAATTGTTCTGAGAAATGATTTATACGAAAATTTTCAGCTGATTAAAGAACTTAGGAATATAGATCAGGCAAATATATTTCCACTGAAGGGTAACCTATTAAAACCTGGGGCAAAAATTGAATGGTTAAAAGAATTTTTCAATATAAAATCATTAAGAATATTCGGAATAGACGAAAGCGATAAGATTTCTATTGATGCCGCTTGTAGTTTGCTTGATTACCTAAACTACACACAAAAAGACAAGCTATTCCACATAAAAAAGATAAGAAATGATACCGATACAAATTGCGTGCATATTGACCCGGAAACATTTAAGAACCTGGAAATATTTGAGTCATCGAGGACAGGATATACAAGCAAAAAATCAAACAGTTTGTTTGATGTGATAGACAAAACCTCAACTCCAATGGGAGGACGTTTGCTAAAATACTGGCTGCTTTATCCGTCTAACTCAAAAGAAACTATCGAAATGAGATATGCAAGTGTAGAAAGTTTTTTGCAGAATCACAAATTAAGAGATGAATCTATGAATGTTCTAAACCGTATTTTGGATATTGAAAGGTTATTATCAAAACTTGGCACCGGTACTGCGAACTCGCGTGATCTTTACGGCTTAAGCATTTCTATTAGGAATTCCGTAGAACTAATTAAAATAATTAAGGATGTTGATGATATTTCCAATAATCTTCTTCCGCATTATATTGAAGAAATAATCGATTCTGTAGAGGCTATTTTTAATAATATAAGTTCTGTTTTAAAAAATGATCCTCCGTTTTCAATTCGTGAAGGGGGATTAATTAAAAGTGGAATAAATGAAGATTTGGATAATATCAAGCAAAGCATATCCGAAAGCCAAAAATGGATAGCCGAACTCGAATCCCATGAAAGAAGCAAGACCGGAATCAATTCTCTTAAAGTAGGATTTAATTCGGTATTTGGATACTATATCGAAATCAGCAAGGCTAACGCTCATTTAGCTCCGGCAAATTATGTCCGAAAACAGACGTTGGTAAATGCGGAGCGGTATATCACTCAGGAATTGAAAACTCACGAAGATGTCGTTCTGAATGCTCAGGAAAAAATTAATGAGATGGAATACGAGATTTTTGTCGATTTAGTTAAAGATGTTCTGAAAGACGCCGAAAAAATCCAGGAACTTGCGAAGGTAATTGCTCAAATTGACTGTATTGCCGGATTTGCTGATATCGCTTCTTCGAATAATTATATAAGACCCAAACTGTTGGAAAGCGAAGAATACAAATTAGCACTCACTGAGGCCAGACATCCGATCGTAGAAAAAGTTTTAGCAGTCGGAGAATTCACTCCAAATTCAACAATTCTGGATGAAAAACATTTCATACAAATAATCACAGGTCCGAATATGGCCGGAAAATCTACATATATAAGGCAGGTTGCGATAATTCAGCTTCTTGCACAAATAGGGTCATATGTTCCTGCACAAAAGGCAAAAATCTCAATAGTTGACGGAATATACACACGTATCGGGTCGGGAGACGCACTTTCCCAGGGACTAAGCACATTCATGGTCGAAATGATTGAAACAGCAAAAATACTAAATAATGCGACAAAAAATTCATTGATAATTCTGGACGAAGTGGGTCGTGGAACCAGCACAATCGACGGGTTTAGTATTGCGAAAGCTGTTGTCGAGTACATTCATGATAAAATCGGAGCCAAAACTTTATTTGCAACACATTTCCATGAATTAATAAATTTAGACCAGAGATTAAAGAAGATAGAAAATCATCATGTCAAAGTAAGCGAAGAAAACGGAGAAATAAAATTCTTACATAAAGTGGAAAAGGGTGGGACAGATAAAAGCTATGGTATTGAAGTTGCAAAACTTGCCGGAATTCCTGATGAAGTTGTGAATCGCGCTAAGGAAATTCTTCTTCAGAACACGAATTCACAACCTCGGCTAGACATTTAATTAAGCTCGAAAGGACGCCTCACTGCGTTCGGCTAACTTTTGAACTTTCGCATTAGCGGAGTTCAAAAGTGACAGTAACGATCTGAGACACAGTGGTTGTACCCGGTTGTGTGGGAAATCCTCCTCCACCACCCATTCCTCTATCGTACATAGACATCGGATAACCTGAGTCGGCTCCGGCTTCAGTTATCGATAAAACTTTTCCTAGTTTCTTTCCGGTTGCCTTAGCGGCTTCTTCGGCTTTAGATTTAGCGTTTTCTATTGCTCCGGCGAGCAGAGCTTTTTGAGCCTCACGCGAATCTCCTGTTGTAAAGTTCGGTCCCCATACGTTATTCGCTCCGGTAGATGCAAGCAGGGTGCTGAACTCATCAACTCTTGCTACATCTCTCAAGATAATTTCAACATTATTGCTTACATTCCATTGACCTAAACGACTTTTAGAAACTCCGCCTTCACTGGTGTATGGTTCCTGATTCTGGTAGATGCTTATATTCTGAGTTTTTATGTCCGTATCCACAATACCGAATGCTTTTACTTTTTCTACAATGTCTGCTACTTTTTTATTAACTTCATCGATTGTGACTTGCTTATCATCACCAACAGCTGAAACTCCGGCTGTAAAACTTGACTGTTGATTGCCTTCCTGTGATTCAGCGTAACCGGTTACAGTTATGACCTCACTGGGACGCATGCTGACTGTTCCCCAATTTACATTGTCCCATGGGAAAAAGTAAATCACAGCAAGTACGGCTGCAAATGTTATAACGGTTGAAAGCAAAGTTTGTTTAATCATTATTTAAAGTTACTATCAAAAATTCTGTCCGTCAATGTTGACTTCGGGTTTAGTTCGGGTATATTAAAAATATGATTACGGAGTTTTATAACCTTGATTTTAATACAGCTCCATCTACGGTTTTACATATTGATATAAATTCATGCTTTGCGACAATTGAGCAGCAATATAATCCTGAATTGCGATATAAACCTGTTGTGGTTGTTTCTAGGGGTGGTCCGAGTGGATGTATTTTAGCTGCATCCGTTGAAGCAAAAAGATTAGGCATAAAAGGCGGAATGAGAATGCGGGAAGTAAAATTCATTTGTCCGAATTTAATTGCTGTAACTCCAACTCCAAATAGATATAGAGAGGTTCACAAGAAATTAAAAAATCTTTTATTGGATTACACTGCGAGGGTTATTCCAAAATCTATTGATGAATTTGTTTTGCATATGGAAAATTATCCATATCTTAAAAAAGGCATGTTCAAAATGGCTGACGAAATTAAATTCAGAATAAACGCGGAGATAGGCGAATGGATAACAGTTTCAATCGGAATTGCTCCGAATAGATTTTTAGCAAAAACTGCTGCAGGACTAATAAAACCAAACGGTCTTGCAGAAATTAACGAAGCTAATCATAAAGAAATTTTTTCCAAATTAAAATTAAAAGATTTATGTGGAATCAATCGCGGGAATGCTAAACGACTAAATGATGTCGGCATAAATAACGTTTTAGATTTTTACAACGCAGACTTTTTTAAATTGCAATCCGCTTTCAAATCAATCGCCGCTTACTACTGGTTTTTAAGATTACGCGGATATGAAATTGATGATTACGAAACAGACCGAACAACATTCAGCCATTCATACGTCTTACCTAACGCAATAAATTCAGAAACGGAAATCAGAAAATTATTACAAAAGCTGGTAGAAAAAGTCGCTATGCGGATGAGGCGCGAAGGGTACAAGGCGAGAGGAGTTTTCGTAAATGTGAAATACGAAACGCCCAGAAATCAAACCGGCCCAATCTCTCACGGATGGAGCCATAAAGATAAATATTCTTACTGGGGAGACGCCCGCACCGGAATGAAAGAAATTTTTGATTCAATAGATTTATACAAAACTGCAAAAGAGATAATTGATACAAGGCCTTTTAAAGTCCCGATTCGGCAAATCGCAGTCGGAACTTATTATGTGACACAAACTGACGATCTTCAACTGGATTTATTTGATGACGTTATGAAAAAAGAAAATTTAATGAAAGCAGTGGATACAATAAACGATAGATGGGGGAGTTTTAAGATTAAACCGGCTCAAATGCTCTTTAGTGAATCACTTGCACCTGACTCGATTGCGTTTGGGAGATAAAGATTGATTTTCTTGTCAGTTTAAGTTGGAGGGAATAAAAGAACTAGTAAAAATAGTCCGCCAATAATAGTAAAGAAATAAAAAGTAATTATAAATAGAAAATAAACTAAAATAAATAATTGTATCTTCAATTTTAACCAAAAATGATTCAATAGATACGTAACTAATACTGACATAATAACAGGAATAAAAAACAACGTTAAAGAGAAAAAATTTCCTAAATCACGAATATATTCTGCAATTGGCCGACTCAATGATAACCACACACTCGGAAGGAATATTATCCAATTAATGAAAAAGAGAATCAAAGATTTTAAAAAAACCTGAATCTTCATTAGACAAAAGTGTACTCTTTTCTATTAATATATTCAAAATAAAGACTTAAGCCTGCTATTCATCCATAATGCTACAATAAATCCATGGGAAAGATAAAAATATTGCCTCAAGATTTGGTCAATAAAATCGCCGCAGGAGAAGTCGTCGAAAAACCTGCTTCCATCGTTAAAGAGCTTCTAGACAATTCGTTTGACGCCCAGGCAAACCAAATAACAGTCGATATTGAGGAAGGCGGAATTAAAAAAATTCATATTGTAGATAACGGAACAGGAATGGATTCCGAAGATGCCAAACTTGCATTTCACTCCCACGCTACCAGCAAAATTTCTACAGACGATGATTTACTAAATATAAAATCATTCGGATTTCGCGGAGAGGCCTTATCCAGCATTGCAGCCGTCTCAAAAGTTACTCTCAAAACCCGCACTTCACAAAACAATCTGGCAACCGAAATAAAGATCGAAGGCGGAGAGGTTATAAGCGTTTCTGAAACTGGCGGATCAGTCGGCACATCCATTCTTATTGAAGACCTTTTTTATAACGTACCGGCACGGAAACAGTTCTTGAGGGCTGCTCCATCTGAATACAAAGATATTCTGGATGTTGTGAACGCTCATGCGATGGCGAAACCCGATGTAGGAATGACCTTAATCAATAATGGACGAACCGTTTTTTCATTTCCGAAAAACCATCAGCTTGAAGACCGGGTTCGTGAAATTATCGGAAATGATTATTACGAAAAGTTAATCCCGCTTTTCTATGAACATCCGCATCTGGAAATTTACGGATTTACGGGAAAACCTGAACTTGCATCCGAAAGAAAGAAACACCAATATATTTTTGTAAATAAAAGGAATATTGAAAATAAATCCATAAGTTTTGCAGTAAAAAATGCATATGGGAGCTTGATTCCGAAAAATACCTATCCGATGTTTTTTGTTTTCATTGACGTTCAGCCAAATATTGTTGATGTGAATGTTCATCCAAGAAAAGAAGAAGTTAAATTCACAAACGAACATTTAATATTTGACTCAGTTCAATCAGCTGTCAAAAAAAGCTTAGATAGGGCGAATTTAACACCGGGATCAC
>CAYHDM010000017.1:0-12646 GCA_964355455.1 uncultured Candidatus Saccharibacteria bacterium | reverse complement strand
TTTCCCCTAAATTGGCCCCTTTTCCGCCGGCTATCGCAAGATCTTTTTTGGAAATTTCAGAAAATGGAAGCGTAAAATGGTTGGATTTTGTATCTTTGGACATTACTGAAATGATAGCACTTCCGAGCGAAGCGAGGAAGGTAGACGAGCGCCAGTACTCGCTCCGTGGGGGAAGCGCGAGGCGTCCTCCGGCTTTAAGATGCCAATTTACGGATCGCGGATTTTAAATCGGAGAAAGCTGTTTTAATATAGTTTTCATTGAAGTTGGAATCAATTTCGTGTACTAACCTATTTCTCAATTTGTGGGCTTCCCAGATTCGGTTATATTGGGTTCTTTCGAAATATTTGACTGCGTTTTTAAGACGATCGCCCATTGTTTCACCGCGAAGTCCGCGGGATTTCATGACAAAGTCTAAAAGTTTGTCCGCATCAACTAATGCAGATTTCATATGAAGTGAGTCGCCTGAACGGATTCTATTTTCAAGTTCGTTTAAATTTTGAAGTGCTTTTGCTTTCCACGCGGATTTTTTAGGTTTGATTAAGAAGAATACGGCTATTACGAATGCCAGTAAAATTATTGGGAGGACTAAGATCATTATTTGATTATCCATATTATGCTTTTATAATTTTCTTCACTTCCTTCAATTTTTCACCAACAAGTTTTTGTGAATTCGCCTCGATATTGAGTCTAACTACAGGCTCTGTATTAGATTTTCGCAAACTGAATCGCCATTCTCGTCCTTTGTCTACTGAGACTCCATCCAGTTCATCGATCTCGAAGCCTTTTGCCTGATAATGCTTTTTAACTTTTTCTAAAACAGCATTTGCGTTATCCACTTCGTAATTTATTTCTCCGCTGATAAAATATTTGGCTTTATATTCAGCTAATAATTGGTGAAGAGATTTGCCTGTATCTTTCATAAGTTCCAAAAGCAATGCAATCGTTAACATCGAGCTGTCAGCAAAATACAAATCCTTATAAAAAAAGTGAGAGCTGGTTTCTCCGCTAAAAACTGCACCGATTTCTCTCATCTTCGCCTTAAGATATGCGTGGCCGGCAATATATGGAACTGCAATGCCTCCGGCTTCCCTTATAGAGTCTTCAATTGCCCATTTTAATCTTGTTTCATGAACAATTTTAGATTTTGGATATTTCTGCAGAATCTTTTTCGCGAGAATTCCTACCATGAAATATCCAAGTGAATATTCGCCTTTTTCATCAACAAAAAATGCTCGGTCACCGTCACCATCTAAAGCGACTCCAAAATCTGCTTTTTCTTCGACTACCCTTTTTTTAAGCTCGGCGACGTTTTCTTCTTTTGTCGGATTAGCTTCATGATTTGGAAAAGTTCCGTCGGGCTCAAAATACATCGGAATAATTTCCAAATTTGTGTTGCTGAAAATTCGGGACATCATTTCGCCGCCCATTCCGTTTCCTGCATCGACTACAACTTTCAGATTTGGTAAATTGTGCAGATTAACAAGTTCATGAATCGCTTCCCTAAATTGGGCATATGGATCTAGATCCCGTACTTCCAAATCTTTTTTAAGCATTTTATAATTTTGTTTAGTAACATAATCCCGAAAGTCGTAGATGCCTGTATCCGCCCCGACAGGAATTGGGCCTTTTGTCACAAGTTTAAGCCCATTATATTCAGCAGGATTATGCGATGACGTTATCATTATTCCCGATTCAAAATTAAATTTACCAACAGCGAAAAACATAAGTTCGGTTCCAATCATTCCTAAATTGATTATTAAAGCGCCGGCATCAGCGATGCCTTGTGTTAAGGCTTCCCATAATGACGGAGACGAAATTCGCATATCGTATCCGACTGCTACCTCTTTGACTTTAAAATATTCAACAAATGCCCGCCCGATTGTATATGCAGTATCTTCATTTATTTCTTTTGGGTAAATTCCGCGGATGTCGTATGCCTTAAATATTGACGGATTTGTGGATGTCATAGTAATTGCATTCTGCATGTAGAGTTATTGGTTGTCAATCTGAGCATGGATCGATATGAAAAGGATTATCTGACCTTTTCTCCAATCAGAGTTATCATGCCGCATTGTTCATAATATGAAACCGGAGTATGCCAGTTTTCTCCATACATTACGTTCTTTTCACCATATTGCGGAGCAGTTTGCGAGTATACAATTTTAATCCCATTTCCTGTTAGAAATACCATTAAATTAAATGGATTTAGGAAGAGGTGTGGGTCAAATCGTGGTTCTCCTGAGCATCCGCACCAATCGTAAATTACATTGGGGTCCGCTTTTGATCTTTCAGCCTCGGTAGGATAGAGCCCGCATTCCTCATGATCGGAATACATGCTATCTAGTGTACCAACAGTTCTCAAATATATATGTCCACCAACTTTTGTTGCAGCTATGCCTTTTTTCATAACTTTATATGCTAATTCCGTATTCGGGAAATGTATAAATGTCTGGCTAAATATTGTTGTATCGTACTTATCTCTTCCAAAACGACAGTTCGTAATATCTTTTACTTCTGCACTTATAGGAACACCTTTGTCTCTCCACCCATTAATTATCTCGACTCTTTCTTTATCCAGGTCGAAACCTTCAACTACCATTCCGTTTAGTGCCAGACATAAACTGGATCGTGCCAAACCTATTCCAACATCAAGAGCTTTCCCCGCGGGAACTAGCAGCCTATCCATATTCTCATATATTTCCGGGTCACCTACTACGAATTGCCATCCATGATCCATATGCAGTGCTTCAGGCAATATCTCATCGCGTAGTATCTCTGAGTTTTCCGGGGTTAAGAGTTCTGTTGGGTCAAACATATCAGCCCGAATTATACCCGAATATAATTGCTAGTAAAGGTTTTAATTTTGTTGTGAGTATGATGAGAAACACTCTATAATATGCCCAAATGGTTTTAAATATTAACAAACCACTTGGAATTACAAGCTACGATGTAATCCGTCAGCTTAAGAGAAAATACCCAAATGAAAAAATCGGGCATGCTGGCACGCTTGACCCACTTGCTGAGGGCATTCTAATCTGCCTAGTTGGAAAACAGGATACAAAGCGTCAATCCGAATTTATGGGTTCTGCAAAAGAATACGAATACGAAGTTTTATTTGGGTTTGAAACTGACACATACGATATTCTTGGACTAGTGAAAGAAGCGAAAGAATACGATCCGAATGAAATTGAATCTCGAATTAAGTCCAGTCTGCAAATTGGAAATATTAGACAGAAATTGCCTCCGTTTAGCGCATCAAAAATTCGTGGTAAACCTCTATATAGATGGTATTTGGATGGGCGGATAAATGAAGTAGAGATTCCCGAAAATAGTATTGAAGTTATTGAGCATGAGTTACTTAAAGTAGCTACCGTATCAAAAGCTGAATTGGAGATAAAAATCAATGAACTTGTTAATAAGGTTAACTCACGTTTCAGAAAAGATTTGGTTTTGGAATCATGGAAAGAAACATTTGCGAATTTGGCCCAGAATAAATTTTTGATAGCAACTCTCAGAGCAAAAGTTACTAAAGGAGCTTATGTAAGAGCTCTAGCTCACGATCTCGGAAGCAAACTTAAAATCGGCGCGTGTACCATGACTATAAAGAGGACACGGGTTGGAGATGTCCAAATTAAAGACTCGATAAGTCCTGAAAACTTGTAAGGGATTTTATTTTTATTTCCTTCTTAAAATCAAAACAGTTCTATCGTCTGCAATTTTTGTAGCGGGAAAATCCAAACAACGATTTGGGTCATTCCTCTGCACATACGCATATGCTGTTTCCCAGTCTTGAATAGTTGTCCCAGATGGCAACATTGGGTATCCATCGGTGAATAACTCCAGAGTATCAACCGTAGAAAGTGGAATTCTATATGTTCGTGTAAATATCCCCGGAGTTTCTGTCCCGTCAATTACTCCATATCCCAAAGGGTGATCAGCATTATTTTGATATGCAAATAACTGTTTTTGCAGCATTGGCAGTATGAATTCCCGTGCTCCAATTGTATCGCCGGTTAGTCGTATATATTCAGCTCTTGTATAGGCGTGCAATATGTCGCAGACAGTTTCCTGCACATATGGATTGCCCCCATTTATTCTGAATCCGGAATTATTTACTTGTGTGATTATTAAACTGTTTCGGTCAATCCGTACACATAAAAGTGATGCAGCGACTCTGTTGAGTGGATTTTGACTTTCAACCCCATTTGCTTGGTAAAAACTGTGGAATGCGGTGTTTGCTGATATTACAAGTTGTTGGCCATGTGTGTCGTTATTCAGGCAAGTTTCCGTGACTATTTGGGATGCCATTCGCCCTCCGGATAGACCTGCAACATCTATTGCATCACCTTTGGCTGTCGCTCCATCAGATAGAACTACCGTTGTTGAATTGAATCCCCAAAAGTCTTCATTGCAACCCGGTTTGGCCGGATCTTTAGCCTCAGTAAAGCATTCAATTCTAAAGGGAAACAACTCAGGTTGGTCACTCTCGTCGCCTGGTAAACCTGTCATTCTAGAATTACTGAGCAGATGTATTACGTCCTAGTGCGGAATTAAGACCTTTTTGCGCTGTTACAAGGACCCTATCTGCTGTTATATCAGAAATATCAAACTTTCCTCCAGTGACTCTTTTAAGATGCCTTGCTACTTCGCTGTAAAAGACAAACCATTTCTCATAAATCAGTCTATCAGAAGACTTTTTCTTCACGTTGGCTTCGAAAGCTTCCTTAATTGAAACAGGTTTTGTATTTCTCACTGTTGCATCAGCCAGAGCAACAATTAGACATTCAATCGGCATTGCGCGAATGGCTTCTTCCATGCCTTCTTCGAGGAACATTTCACCGACTCTTCCAGTGAACAAAGCTGCGCGAATCATTTCATCACTTACTGCAGGATATACTCTCTGAACATGCCAGAGTAAAGCTTTATTAACTACTGCTCCTCTATTTGACTGTGGGTTCTCACCTAATTCAATCTGGGCTCTTTTCCCGATATCGTGAAGGACTGCACCGATATGTACAACTTCGATGTCAACTGGTACACCGGCTTCAATTATCGCTCTTGCTATAGTGATAGCGTTTGCGTCAACCACCGCAGTGTGTTCAATAACATTAGAAAATGTATCAACACCTTCTTGTTCTTCTCCTCCCATGTGACCTACTGTCCATAGCGGACTTAAGTCCTCAGCTGATTCATTAAGCCAATTTTGCCAATCTGGATTACTTGTTATTTCACCTTTTGTTCTGTCTATTGTAAATCCCGATTCGGTGAGAATAATATCCCTCTCAGGACTAACTTCCTCTTCATTGTCTTGGGAAGGAGTTGGTTGTGGGTTGGGTTGTGACATGGACGGATTATATGCAGGCTATATGGGGTTGTCAATGTTATAGGATTCGAATTAATTTGAACTCTGCTTATTGCTGTAGCATATATTATTCATATTTGTAGATACTATGAGATTTATTTGCGCGAAGTGGTTAATTGCTTGATGTCAATAAATTCGTCAGTTTATAAAAGTTCACAATGTCAGGTGCGGTTTTAACCTTAGTCGTAATAACATTTTTACTCAGATCATTCGAAATAATTAAATTGTTTGAGGCATTTTCTAAAAGGTATATCGCTGTCCCATTGTTTGTAATTGAGTTGAAACTGAATTCGTTCAAATTGGTTTTTATATACATTGCATTTGCATTATTCGTTAATTTATTCGACCTAAAAATGTTCTCATTTGAATTCCCGTAAGTGTAAATCCCGTGTTTGCTGCTTTCTGCTATTTCGTTATTCAAAACTAGATTCTTATTGCTTCCTTCATTCAGTCTGATTCCGCTTACGGAATTCTTTACCATATTATTTTCGATTAAGTTTCCGGATGAAGCATAAATCGCAATCCCATCTGTATTATTTTCTACAACGTTATTTCGTATGATATTATAATTCGAATCTGCGTGGAGCATTATTCCATGGAGCCCGTTATTGATTGATTTATTGTTTGCAATAATATTATTAAAGCAACGTTTCGAGAAAATAATTCCGTGATTTCCGTTTCTTTCAACGACATTATTTTCCACAATAAAATTATTCGAATCATCGTGTGGATCCAACCCATATTGAATGTTGTCATTAAATTTATTTTCTCTAAAGATAATTCCGGTTGCTCCATATGTATATGACCCAAAATAATTATGATGGAAATTATTTCCGATAACCTCTCCAGTTACTACATAATTTGGGAAAGTCCGTGATGGAATTCTCCACGAGATTCCGTAAGTTCCCCCAGCTGCTGTGAGCACTTTTTCTTTATATCCCAAATAAGAGAGTTCTGAATTGTAAATATCCATACGCGAATTAGCCTTAACAAGTATGTAGCTTCGACCATCTTCGTAATTTAAGTCGACATCATTTATAGAAGAATCCCATGAAGTGATTTTTGTGTCTCGGATTGTAAGGCGTGTGTTATAGGCGATAATAGTCACAAATCCACCTGAATCACTTTGCATTTTCAGCCATGCGATTTCAGGTGAAGAAATATTTAGAGATACTCCACTTTCTATATAAATATTTGCTTTAAGTAACCAGACTCCGTCTGCTTCTTTTACTAAATGATTAAAATTGTCCTTTTCGGCGATTTCAGTTAACGAAAATTTATGTCCCCGGCCTGACAAATAAATTGTATTAGTCGCAATATCATACCGCTGAACTTTTATCGGCAAAGTTTTTCTTTGATAATTGAACATGTTCAACGGTTCATATTTAACAGATTTTAATGGGATTGTTAATATGTCTCCGGGGTTAATCCTGTCCCAATTCGGAAGTATCGGGAAATTAAATTTAACAATTTCCTGAACAGGAATATTGTAATTGTTTGCGATTGTGGTTAATGTCTCTCCTCCCTGAACTTCATGCCGAACCAGACTTGGAGACATATCGACTTTGTTAATTGTTTCCAAGTCGGCTGTAATGTCTTTAGGAGTTAAACTCAAATCTTCGCGGATTGCCTGTGCGAAGGCTATATTCTCTTCATTGATTTTCAAATTCATATTTTGGAAATGCGCGAACGGCAGATATGCAATCGCTAAGACAATATATATAGTGTAAATGTATGCGGAACTTGCTTGAATAATATGGACTTTATTCATTCGGGAGATATCCCAACGTGTTAGCCAACCTTGCGTATTTATTGTCACTAACGCAAAAATCCTAATGAGTCCTGACCAGTAAGAGAATCCAATGTATGCAGGCAAATGAATTATATTTTTTGGATGTCTGTGCAGGTGCGGATAAATTTTTATTGCCCGGGTAATTAACCACCAGACTAAAATTATTCCGGCTATTAAAAAATGTCCGAACGATAGAGCTATTATGAAATAAGATAGCCCCAATATCATTGTAAAAGGCGAAAAGAATTTATCGAATATAAAGAATAATAAAATAGGATGTTTTAGGATCCACTTGCTTGAAATAGCTTTAATGTCGGCTCTCCAGCTATTACGAGCCCATCTGATTTTTTGTTTCAAAAACGTTTTGAAATCTTCTGCGCCTGGGGTTAAAACGACAGCATTTTGTTGAAAAAATGTTTTCCATCCCTTTTGTTGGATAAGAAAAGTTAATCTTTTGTCATCTCCACTAATGACTTTTTTGCCTAAGAATTTTTCATTTGTTAAATCGTTTAATAAAGGTCTAACTGCTTTGGTTCGATAAAAGGCGGTTCTTCCAGAAAGACAGGATAAAGCATCTCCCATACCGGATAGAAACGGCATTTCATCGAAATATCGAAGATCAAGCAATATATCAAATAAAACTCTTGTTAATGTATTTGGATTAGTAACATTCTGCCTTGTTGCAACTCCTCCAACTTCCGGGTCTGCGAATGCACATAAAGAATTTTTTAAAACTCCTTCGGTCCACTCGGTATCGCAATCTACTAATGCAACGATTTCCGATTTCGCCTCTTTGATTCCTGTTGCTAATGCTTCTCTTTTGCCGGGAATTTCGGTAATTATAAGTGTCGCGTTTTTAAATTGTTTGCTGAAAGTTTTAAATATTTCTATGGACGATTTATCTGTGTGATCTATAACAGCGATTATTTCTGCCGGATTTTCTTTCGCCCATGATTCTAAGGATTTTTTTAGAACAATCGGGTCTTCGTTATAAACCGGTGTAATAATTGAAACGCTGGCTTCATATGGCGTGGTTTTCGGTTTGTAAGTAAAATATCCACCAAGTTTTTTGAATCCCCAGATGCTCCAGCGCCATGCTCCGATAATCCCAACCGGAATGTATTCAATTAACCCTGGCTCAAATGGAAATATCATTTTGATTTGGCTTTATGTTTGCGCAGGCGGTTATTTACTCTAATGGTTGCCCGTAAGTGAGTTAAGTCGTGTCCTTTTTCTTTGGCCCATGTTAAAAATCCTTGTGCATCCTTCGGAAGACATACTCCTCCGAATGGACCTCTGTCTTCGATTCCGTATCGGGGATTCCACAAAGCCTCGGCACTTTTTGCGACAAGCGAGAAAACTTTATCTGTGTCTAAATTCAAAGACTTTCCAATAATCCTCATTTCGTTAAAGAAGGAAATTTTTGTAGCATTCAATAAATTGTGTACATACTTTTGGAATTCAGCTTCCTCTATTGTTAGCCTATGAATTTCCGGAGTAAATTTGTTATAAATTTCCTCGAGGACCTTATATGATTTGTCATCATGCGCGCCGACGACAACTATCCATGGGTTGTCGAAGTCTTCGACAGCGTTGTGTGCACGTAAATATTCCGGGTTCATACATAATCCGAAATCCTTTCCTAATTCTTTTCCTGAAAGATTTTCAATTTGTGTGGATAGAATTCGGGTTGTTCCGGGTGGAAGTGTGCTTCGTGTTACAACAACTTGGTATGCCGTATTATTTTTTAATACTTCTGCAACTTCTGCGCATGCATTTTCTAAATATTTGAGATCAACTTTTTTGTGAATAGTCGGAGTTGGGACTGCCAAAAAATGTACGACATTATCGTTCTCCTTAAATTTAAATTTCTTGAACTCTTCAGCTGAGCACGCTTTGTAGCCTTCCGATTTTATTTCTTTTATTTTATTAGGATTAACATCAATAAAAGTAGTATCGAAACCACGCTTAATAAAACCCTTGCCTGTGGCGTATCCAACCACGCCGGAACCGATGACATTTATTTTAATCATATATTTGAGAAATACCGAGGCAGGTTAATATTAATTCGGAGTCTATCACCACTTTTAATTTATAGTCAATAATCTTATTTCGAAATTTTTATTTTGTCCTTCTTCATACGCAACATAAAAATTATTATCATATAAATTTTTAACAGGTAAATGTGGATAGTAAATATTTTCACCTATTAAAATTTTGTCTTTAAATTTGTTTGTTGATTTATCATAAGCCGCAAAATAACCTTTTGAATTTTCCGGATCATCTCTTGGGAATTCGCTATTATCAGAATTCTCCATCCAAGTAACAGCGACATCATTATTTTTATTGGTTCCCACTACCGGGAAAAACTGATAGTTGTCGTTTTGCATAACAAGCTCGGGTTTTGACCAGTTATTTTCACTATAAATTGAAAAGTAAATTTGGCTCTTACTATTAAACTCACTTCTCCATGCAGTTAAAATTTTACTGCCCATTAAGGTTGCTGAAGCATGACGTGAATCCCCTAACCCGTCGCTAACTTTTGTCCAGTCATTCCATGTTTCACCTTGATCTGCCGAAACTGAATGCCATATTTGCTGGCTATCGTTTTCGCGGCTTGAATACATAAACAAATTTAAATTATTATTTGAGTCAAAAATGAGATATGGTCGTGATTGCGTATTTTCTTCGCCGGGTTGAACGTTTTTCCATTGCGACCAGGTTTTTCCTCCATTTGTCGATTTTGCGAACTTAACTTGTTGTTCTTCGTTTTTCTCATCCTTCCCTTCCCATACAATGTAAAGATTATTCCCTTTTACTAAAATTTGAGGATGCTCCTGCCAGTAATCATTATCTTTATAACCTTCGACTAAGGAAGGAATTACTGCTTCAGACCAGTTTTTCCCATTATTAGTTGATTTAGCATATTTTATTTGCCGGCCCTCACTTTCATTTGGAGTTAATCCATACCAAGTGACGTGGATGACATCACTTGCATCTATTGCGATTGACGGAACCCTTTGAATTATATCTTCACCAGAATCAGTGATTGCTTTCGAAAATTCCAGCTTGCCGCCTTTTACTTTCGAAACGAAAATTTCAAAGTTATCATCAGTTTTCGACCGGTATGCAACAAATATTTCACCCTTACTATTTACTGCAATTTTATCCTGGCCGGTATATCCCATTGCTTTTGGGTCATCAGTCTCGCCAATTTTTATTGATTTGGAGTCAACCAAAGCGGGATTATCGAGTGGATTAACAGTCAGAATCTGTTCTACGGATTTTGAGATATTCGAGAATATAACAGGAGACTCGAAATCTTTCGGTGAAAGACTCTTGTATACGCTCACTGTCAGGATTCCAATTGGTACGATTGCTATTAAAAAGTATATATAGCTGAGCTTTGGCATAGTCGACTATACTTTAACTTTTAAGAAGGATTATTACAACTTTTGAGAGTTTTATTATCCGCAGAAACCAATTATGGGGCTTCATTAATGGATAAAATGAATGCTATAATATCTCGGTACTTTTAGAGTTTTAATCCCGTTTTTCCCACACATGTGGGCCAGTAGCTCAGTTGGTTAGAGCATCCCGACTTTAGTCGGGAGTGTCGAAGGTTCTTTGAATATGTTTTACATGTATATCCTGAGAAGTCTGGGAGATGGTAAATTTTATGTTGGGATGACCTCAAATCTCGAAGATAGATTAAAGAGGCATATCGAAGGTAGGTCTAAATATACTAGTAAGCACTTGCCAATAGAGTTAGTATATACAGAAGTTTTTAAAACAAGGAAAGAAGCTTTAGCACGTGAGAGGACAATAAAGCAGTATAAAAGTAGAGATTATATTGAAAAGTTAATTTCAAAGTGAGGGCCAGTAGCTCAGTCGGTTAGAGCACCTGCCTTTTAAGCAGGGTGTCGAAGGTTCGAATCCTTCCTGGCTCACCATATTCAGAATTCAGAAAATACTTTCACGAACTCCTAATAGAATTTTCAAATTTAGTGGTATAATTAGCCCGTTTTTACAGATTGCCTGTATATTGGTTCGGAAGACTAGAGAAAGGAAGATCGCCATGTCTGACTTAACTCGCGTAATGGGTCATATGACTTTGAGTGCCGGGCTTGGGTTCGTTTTGTCCCTTGCCCTGTGGTTCATGACGGGGGTCTACTTCATGAACCTCATTCTTATGTGTTGGGGAGTATGCTTTTTCAGCTTGAGGTTGGTGTACCTCAACTGGGGGGATCTTGTGCTTAAGTTTCCATCCCTAACGAAGTTGCCCCCAGAGTTGAGACTATTCTTCGAGGTCAGGGAGTGAGAGATTCCGCCAAGTTCGAAGGGTATGCCCTTTATGTAGTTTTATAAAGGGCATACCGTTTTTTATGCTTACTAGGAATTGTCTAGCTTAACATTTTGAACCTGTCATTAAATTCGATAATAATCCCATAATTTCTTCAATCGCAACTTCAACCTTAAAAGATTTAGGGATATGTATAAATGCAAATCCTACCTCATTTTTTATATTTTTTGATAAAAGCTTTAGTGAAAATAGATATGACATTAAGTTGCAATAGGAATTTCCTATTCCCTTTGCCAATTTTGAATTACTTCCGACCTTTATATTATTTGATATTTTAAATCCCTCCGAGTCTAAAGCTATAACTCCGTTCCTAAATTTATTCGTGCAAATAGTTTCAATCCGTAATTTCTCTTTGTCTCTTCCTGAATATTCTCCCAACCCGATTACTAAACCTTTCCCATCAGAAAACTTAAAATTATCCACAAAATTTCTTATAAATTTCTCATCGGAATCAATGTAGTATTTTTTTTGAATGTTCAAACCGTTAAGTACTATCTCAGAAATATTATTTTTGAATGCTATTATCTGTATTTCCATATTATTGAAGTACTAGAAAGATTATAAAACATTATACAAAACAGCAAAAAATGTTTTTTTGAGAATTCATATTTAGTAATAAATAATGTAAAATATCCTATAGAATGAGGATTAAGGATGTTGATCTAACCAATACAAATGTGAGTCAGGATTTAACGCCTGAACCGCGCCCTGAATATGAATTTCCACGGCGCAACTTTTTGGTCGCCGCAGGCATTTTTACAGCCGGAGCTATATTTTGCAGCGTAAATCCCTTACAAGCCAGCGAGGTACCACCATCACCAACGCCAGTACCAGCGCCGGATTTGCCACCAGTAAATAATAACGAAGGTTCGGATTCCCCAACAATATTTGAATTAATAAGCGACTATAACCGGTATGCTATCAGATACTATACACAGCTACATCCCGGTTTTACCTTTGAATCACAGTTCAGTTCTCTTCCTGAGCTAACCGACTCAATAAATTATTGGGGTGGTCTAGCAGAGGATGTGTCAATGCCGGAATATATAAAAGCGGGCATGTTCGGTATGCCTATTTCAAAACTATATTGTGAGAGTGAAGTTCCCCCTCTTCCAGCCTTTACCATTC
>CAYHDM010000016.1:0-12951 GCA_964355455.1 uncultured Candidatus Saccharibacteria bacterium | reverse complement strand
GGGAAAATTATTATTGAGGTTTTTGCGTCCGATAATCTGCCTCCACTTTATGCGGCTTCTTATACAGAAATAAAAAATCTTTTAGTGGATTACCGTTCGGCAGCGGCAGGAAATCTGGAAATCCGTTATTTAGACCCGAAAGTTAACGGAGAGCGAATAAGCACTCTAGATATTCAGCCCGTTCAATTTAATACAGTCGGAGAAGACCAGCTCCAAATTCAACAGGGATATCTTGCGTTGGCGATTATGAACGAGGACGAATCCAAAAAGGAAAAAATCGATTATATCCAAAATATAAATGATCTTGAATATCAAATTACTTCTTTTATCAGCAAAATTAAATCCGCTGCAAAGCCTTCCGTCGGGTTCGCGTCAGGCAATGGAGAAAAAGGCCTTTTTACCGAATACGCTTATATACAACAAATTTTAGCATCGGAGTATGATATGAAAACCGTTTACCTAAAGCCTGCTTCGGGCACTGCTGATGCCAAAGACGAAACTGCAACCTCTGATCTAAACCTTGCACAATACAATCTTCTAGTAATTTCGGCTCCCGATGAGAATTATGATGAGGCATCACTAAAGCAAATTAACGACTACATAAAGGCGGGTGGTAATGTGATTTATTTGGATGACACGCTGGTGATTGATCCGACAACCGCAGCCATCTCACCTATTCAAAATGCCGGCAAATTATTGAGTTCATATGGAGCAACGATAAACGCGGATATGGTTTACGATCTTCAAAATAACCTTCCGGTTTCTGTTACCGAGACAGTAAGAACACCTTATCCATTTTTCGTATTTGCAGAGAAAGATGTGAATGCTAAGGATACAATCCAATTTTTGCCCGAAGGTCTTGTGGCTCCATGGGCAGCCAGCTTAAATCTTGATTCAAATTGGCAGTGGCTTTACACAACTTCACAGGCAGGAGGAAAACAAACTGGGGCAATAGACATTAACCCGCAAACCTCAAGACCAAATCAAAACCTTGGGTATGTTCCTCTTGTAGCCTTGAGAAAAACAGACAACGGAGGAACCTTGGTAATTGCTGGTTCAAGTCTAATTTTTGAAGATCGATTTGCGGGTCCCATTCAAGAGAATGCCGTTCTCGCATTGGCCTTATTTGAAAACATGGCAAAAGGCCGCGGATTATCCGAAATCAAAGCGAAAAATCTAATGGGATCCCAATTTACGTATGTAGATCCAAAAATTAAACAGATAGTAAATTATGGAGCACCAATTTCCACGGCAGTTTTACTGATTTTAATCGGAGCAAACCGAATTTACAGAAAGAAAAGACTGGCGAAACTATACTCGGAATAGGAATAAAATCTCTGCTAGAATTAATACAATGCCTGCCAGAATCTCAGAAAGAGCTATTGCTAATATTGTGTTAGTCCTCGCCGCATCTATCTGGGGATTCGCCACCGTTGTAATCAAAATAACCGTAGCCGAAGTTCCTCCTCTGACCTTCTTAATGCTTAGGTTTGTGTCGTCTGCGATAATACTCATCCCCTTCATTTTTTACATTTTAAAAAGGCATAAAATCAATCGAATCAGATATAAACATATTTTCACCGCTTCACTTCTGGGTCATATCGTCGCCTTAATTCTGATTTTTTTGGGAATCGAACGCACAACTGCGGTTGAAGCATCACTTATAACCGCTTTTACTCCCCTTTTAATTTCAGCGATGGGATTTTTCATTTTGAAGGAGACTATAAAACGCAATGAGATTGAAGGCACACTTTTAGCGTTTTTAGGAACGCTGATAATCGTCTTTTCTCCGCTAATTCTTGCGGGCAATGCAAGCGAAGCAGGAAATCTTCAGGTTATAAGAAATTCAGTAATCGGCAACATTTTATTTTTATGTGGAATCACATTCGATTCATTGTACTCAATTTACACAAAACGCCACCTTGCGGGAGATAAAATCGTGACTCCTATGATCCAAATTGTTTTTTCGTTCGTATTTGCAGCAATCGTTTTTATTCCGCTTGGAATCGGAGAACAAATCTTTTTACATAAAACCAGCAACCTGGGCCAGTTAAGGGTTTGCAACGTCAATGACATAGACCGCGCGAATTATGAAGCCGGAATGGCCTGCGATGATCTCGGTTGTTACGAATGTAAAAGCTGCCGCAGTGGAGCCGAAGTAAATTATGTGAAAACCCTGGAAGTCCTTAAATATGATTGTTTGTTAAAAACGACTTCTCCCAGCCTATCCGGCATAATTATCAGCAACTTGCGAAAATATATGTCTCCTCCGTTTTTATATGGAATTCTATATATGTCGCTTCTCTCCGGAATCGCCGCGTACATTTTGTACCAATATGGACTTAAATATATCGAAGCCAGCGAAGCGTCAATCTTTTATTATCTGCAGCCGCTCGTGGCGATTCCAGCCGCAGTAATACTCCTGCACGAGAGATTATCTCCCCTTTTTATTATCGGAGCCGTGATTATAATGATCGGAGTTTTTCTGGCGGAAAAGAGGAAATAATTGCCTAACCTATCACCATTTGCTACAATATCCACGTCATGAAAGAAGGAATTCACCCAAAATATAACGAAGAAATCACAGTTACATGCGCTTGCGGTAACACTTTTAAAGCTGGCTCCACCGCCGAGTCTTTAAGTGTTGAAATTTGCAGTGCCTGTCACCCTTTTTGGACAGGAGATCAGAAATTCGTTGATATTGAGGGACGTGTTGATAAATTCAAGAAAAAACAGGGAATAGCCGATAAAGCCAGAAAGGCAAGAATTGAAGCCCTAAAGGCTAAAATGGCAAAAGAAAAACAAAGAGAAGAAGGTCCGAAGTCACTAAAGGACATGCTTAAAGCACTCCAATAACTCTAAATGGATCAATCTACAACTGCACTTCAGGAGCAAATAAATTCAATTGAGGCAAAAATTAAAGAAACCAAAGCTCTGGTTGCTTCTGCTGACCCTAGCCTTTCTCCACTTATTCAGGATGAAATTGCAGATCTAGAAAACCAGAAACAACAGCTTTTAGACGCTATCGCTATGATGCAGGGCGACTACTCAAAGAAATCAGAAACCGGAGGAGATTCCAGCTCTTCAGCTGTAACCGGCGATTGTATTGTAGAAATTAGAGCCGGCGCAGGCGGAGACGAAGCCGGCCTTTTTGCCAATAATTTATACCAAATGTACGCGAAATATGCCGAGACACAAGGCTGGGGATACTCCACTATGTCCAAAAATGAAGGAGGTATCGGCAATATCAAAGAGATAGTTTTCGAGCTTAAGAAAAACAAAGCTGTCTCAGCTCCATACAATGAATTAAAGTACGAAAGTGGAGTTCACCGCGTACAGCGTATCCCCGTCACCGAATCAGGAGGACGCATACATACATCCACCGCAACAGTGGCCGTACTACCTATCGTAAGCGCCGTAGAAGTCGAAATAAGGCCCGAACATCTGCGAATTGATACTTATAGATCCAGCGGAGCAGGAGGCCAAAACGTCAACAAAGTTGAAAGCGCAATCCGCATCACTCACCTTCCAACTAATACTGTCGTTCAATGCCAGGATGAACGAAGCCAGCTCAAAAATCGTGAAAAAGCTATGGAAATGCTTAGATCAAAATTATTTGACATGATGCAGCAGCAGCAAAAAGGAAGTATCGACGACCTGCGCGCCGATCAGGTCGGTTCAGGAGACCGTTCGGAAAAGATTCGCACCTATAATTTTCCTCAAGATCGCATAACCGACCATAGAATCAAAAAAAGCTGGTTTAACTTAGAAAAACGAATGCTTGGAGATATTAAGGATTTGCTTGAAGATGTGAAGAATGGAATGGAGAACGAAACCGAAGAGAAACCTCAATAAAGATCATCCCTAAAAAATACTACAGGAGTGTGAAAGCGCAAGGTTTACCTTGTTGTCGGAACTTTTGGTTCCGGCTTTCACACTCCGTGGATGAGAGCTACTCTTTAGTCCAGACGTAAGTTGCGACGGTGGCACCGATCGCAATTATGCTTCCGCCAACAATAACGACGGCTAGCGTGGTCCAACTCCCTGTGTCCAAATTAGACACAATGAATGCTGCAAGCAATCCGCTTGCCAGGAAAAAAACACCGAGTGCCATCTCGGTTTTCTGGCTGGGATTTCCGGCACTCTTGTCACTTCCAGACCATTGGACTGACATCTTCTTCCAATCCTTTCTTATAATGTACATGGATGAAAACTCTTTACAGCTGTTGTAAATTGGCAATATTATAACACAATCGGGACATGAATACTATAGGCTGATACGCTCGTAGTCTTGGTTTTATTGCGGCAACTCCCCAATGGTGGCCCTCAAATTAACTTCTCGTCCGTCACGCTCAAGTATAATATTAACAGTTTGCCCGACTTTAAGCCCTGCAATAACTTTTTGCAGAGTATTTTCCTCGTTATCGATTCTGATACCGTCAACATGGGTAATTATGTCCGTTCTCTGAATTCCGGCTTTTTCGGCGGGAGAATCCTTCACAATATCAACAACAAATGCTCCGACTGTCGGGGCACCTCTTTCAACCATATCCTGCGTAATCAATCTAATATCCACACCTAAATAAGGGCGGATAATTCGTCCTTCAGCTTTGAATCCATCAATAATGGGTTTAAGAACATTGATTGGAAGAGAAAATCCGATATTCTCGGCTCCTTGTGAAATTGCAACATTTATGCCGACGACTTCTCCTGACAAATTGAGTAATGGTCCGCCGGAATTACCGGGATTCAGCGCGGCATCAGTTTGTATGACATTGTCGATAGATTCAGCTTGCCCAAACGGGCCGGCACTCGCGATGATTCCCCGTCCGATTCCTGAAACAACTCCTTTGGTTACGCTATTTCCGAATTGACCAAGGGCGTTTCCAATTGCTATAACGGTCTGGCCGGCTTTAAGTTTGTCCGAATCTCCCAATCTTAATTGAGGTAATTCCTTATCCTCATTATTTATCTTCAAAATTGCAAAATCATTTATCGGATCTTTATATACTTGAATGACATCGTAAGTTTCTTCCCCTTCTCCCATTACGACGCTGTATGTTGCATTATCGGCATCAACGACATGTTTATTGGTTAAAATGGTTCCGTTTTTGCCGTCAATTATAAAACCTGTTCCGATTGAATCTTCAGAGGTTAAAGGACCTTGATATGGATCAAAATAAACTTCGCGCCTAACAACCGAAACTACAGCCTTTGTTGATTCCTCAACAAGTTTAATGACCTGACTTTCTTCTTCAACAACAACCATTCTTACATTGTCATTTGGAGTTCCCAAACTTCCCTCTTCAACTTTTCTGGAAATATTATTCAGGCTATCAAGAGGATTCTTGATAAAATCAACTATAGGAGTTTGATAATAATAAACCGCATAAGCTCCAATAACTATTAATGCAATTGTGATAAGCCTTCTGAAACTGTTCATATTGTTATTTCGACTATTTTGCCTTCAATAATTCAACTGCTTTATTTAATTGAACATCATTTTGCTTTTGAATATCTTCGTCGGTAAATTTAACTTCTTCGTCCGGTTTTAGTCCTCCGATTACTTTGGTTCCATCATCTAGAGTCTCGTTATAAGCACTTTCATCAACTTCTTTTGCACGTTTATCTATCCAGTTTTTATTTGGAGTTAACCACTTCGCTACAGTTACATGAACAGATGCTCCGTCATCGAATTCTTCGGCTTTCTGGACTGTTCCTTTTCCGAATGATCTTTCCCCAACTAAGATTGCCTTTCTGCGCTCTTTTAACGCGCCGGCAACAATTTCTGAAGCTGAGGCGGAACCTCCATTTATTAATACCGCAATTTTTACTTTGTTATCAAGCAGTTTGCCTTTATGATCGACGTTAAATGCCTGATCCGTACCATTTGAAAACGCTTCGGAAACAATGGCGCCGTTTGAAATAAATTCTGAACCGATATAAACAGCACTATCTAAATATCCTCCGGGATTATTACGGACATCTAAAACTATCCCTTTAAGATTCGGCATTTCGGAAACTACTTCGTTTATAACTTTTGACCATTCCTGATTTGTATCTTCACCGAATCGCGAAAGCCTAATTAAGACAATACCTTCACCTTTGTCTTCCCATGTGACACTTTCTAATTTTATCTCGTCCCTTACGATTTTTACTTCGAAAGGCTCCTCAACACTTGCACGGGCTAATAAAAGTGTACTCACAGTCCCGGCTTTTCCGCGGATTTTGTTGACGGCCTCGGTAACTGAAACTCCGACTGTGTCCTTCCCTTCAATTTGCAGAATTTTGTCACCCGCCTGAACCCCGGCTGCTTTTGCGGGAGATCCGTCAAGCGGAGCAACCACAATTAAATTATTTGCCTCGTCAAATCCAAGCTGGGCACCAATTCCTTCGTACAATCCGTTTAATGAACCTAACGCTTCACTGTTTTGTTCAATGTTTAAATAAGAAGTATATGGATCGCCTATCGCACTAACCATTCCGTGAATCGCCCCGTCAATTAATATATTTGGATCAATCGGCTTATCAATATGCTGTTTGGTTACTATGTCCCAAACTTCCCAAAAACGGTTGAAATCTGCAGTTGTCGGAATTTGCGCAGTTTTATTTATTACGGTAATTTCAGGAGTATTGGTTCTAATCTGAACCTCGTAGCCTTTACTGCCAAAGTAATATCCGCCAAATGCACCGATTAGGATTAATAAGATTCCTGCTATTATGCTTGTTGCGTGTTTTAGAATTTTCATAATTGCTAAAAATTAATATCAAAAGCTCAAATACTAAACATATGCTTCTTCAAATACATAGGCTCTTTTGTTTCCGGAATAATCAGTCTACCATAGTCGCCGTCTACCCAAACAGTTTTTCCTTCAACAGATTTTATATATTTTATCAAAGCCTCGTCTTCACTTAAAACCGGCTGTACCTCCGACTTGCTCTTTTCATTGGGAGTATATCCGAAACCCGAAATTATTCCAACCGGAACCGCAAGAATTATCATGTTTTTATATAAGCCGTAATCTATACTATTTGCGATTATCGCTCCTACTCCTAATGTGGATAACATCGGATAAAGCTCCGCTGTAATTTGTTCAGTTACAATAATTGATTTTTCTACACGTGCGGGAAGATTTTTTCGATCTTTGATTTGAGCGGAGGATAAATATTTGATCGGACCAACCACCGATCCTCCTTTTGATTCAAACAAATTGATTTGAATAGCCGAAAGCTCTAAAAGTATATATTTATCCTGAATACTTTTTATCTTTCCCCCAAATGGAGTTTTAAATGGAACAAGCTCTTCTACACTTTCATCATGAATTTCAATTTTTATTATATCCTCGGTCACTTCCTTAACTAAACCTGAGACAGGACTTGCTACAGTTTCTTTTCCGAGTAGTTTTTTACGTGTATAAATTGGATCTCCAACTTTAACCCGAGTCCCTGGTAAAAGATCAGTTTGACCTTTATATTGAATCTCCCGAATTTCAGGCTCTGTACCCGATTTTTGAGGCTTAATCAAATCTCCCTCCTCGATTTCTTTACCTACTTTTAGCGCTGGATGTAAATCGGTCGGCAAGTCCAACTTATATAGGAGTTTTTCTACATAAGTGACTTTGCCCTCGATCTCATGTTTGCTTTCAATTTTACGTATTTTTGTTGTGTGGTTCATATTATTTCCAAATTCGTCAAAATCATGTCCTCTCCCTTACATCTATTCTAATGCCCGTCTTGCTACCATATATTTCTCCATCGAACTTTGATTTAGCTGATTTCCACTTGAAAGTTATTTTATCGTCTTCTTTTATTTTAAATTTGTTTAAATTCTGATCAGTTAAGTCCAGCTTCTCAAAATTATCATTTTCGCCTATTTGGATTTCCTTTACACCCGGAGCAATTATTAATTTCCCATGAACATCGTGCGCAAAGTCTTCGAAGAATTCCCCGACTGGGACCTCATTTTCTAGGATTTCGATTAAATTTGGGAAAAGCGAGTAATCAAAATCGATAAAGATTTTCCATACCCCTGCTATCTGGATATTGTCCGAAAAGATTTTTATAACCGCCTCGATATAATCATCTCTGAATTTGGAATCCACATCCGATGTCGAAATTACAATCTGGTTTTGACTTATGAACTTCCCGATATTTTCTTTTATATATAGTTGGATTGCTGCTGAATCTATTTGAATTTTTATATCTTCCGGAATTTCAATCCCATATTTGCGGGAATTTAAAAATCTATTAGCAGCACCAGGAGTTAAAGCATCAATAGCCGCCGGATAATAATATTCAGGAACTATCACCGGGAAAGGTATAGTAGAAAGCACATTTTGAAAATCGTATTCAGGCTCAATATCAAAATTATCCGGAGCAATCGACAGGATTATGGGTTTAATATCAGTCAGCACATCTTCATTGAGTAAACCCTTTAACAATTCTCTAATTCTTGAAATTGAGATAACCGGCAAAAAATGATCAGTAACCGGGAAAAGATTAACTAATTTGTGCTTAGTCCCCTTTTCTGTAGTCTTAACGGATAAAAATTGACTTGTGATAAATATAGGCAGAATCATTCTCTCTGATTCTAACTCAAAGCGTGCCGATCTGTAAAAGGGAGTAATCCCATTACTCGAGCTTTTCTTATCTCCATTTTGAGCTTTCTTTGATGTTTAGCACTTAATCTGGTCACACTTTGTGGCAGAATTTTTTTTCTTGGACCTAAGAATTTTTTAAGTAAGGATACATTTTTGTAGTCAATGTCCCTCAAAGTTATGCTTCTATCAATTTCTCTTTTGGTTTCTGTTTTAGGTTGTCTGGTTGTTCTTTGCTTTTTCATTATGACTTCGATTCAAAATTAAATTTAAAAAGGTGTTCCGGAACCGCTTGGATCTTTGTCATCACCTAATTCTTCTATAGCACTAAAATCTACGTTTTCTCCCATATCTGCTGCACCGCTCGTGGCGGCGGGAGTTTCTGTGTCACCTTCCGGTGCCCCATTTTCTTTGTTTCCGGCCATTGGAGTTAAAATCATCATGTCTGTTGCAACAACTTCAGTTTTCCTTAATTCTTTTCCTGTTTCTTTATCCTGCCATTTTGAGGTTTGAAGTCTTCCCTGAATGTGGATCTTCATCCCCTTTTTCAGTAACTGTCCACAGATTTCGGCTAGTTTAGCCCAGGCTACAACATTTGTAAATTCGGCTGACTCGACAGCTTTTCCTGTTGAATCAACATAATTTCTGTTGGTTGCAACTGTAAATGTCGCAACTGCAGTTCCGGTAGATGTGTATCTAAGTTCCGGATCCCTTGTTAGATTTCCAATTAAAAAAACTAGGTTTAAAGATCTGGTAGCCATTTTGCTCTCCCTTTATTTAAAATTAATTACTTAGTAAATACTAACAGCCAAAATTAAACTTCCTATTACGGATTAATTAACCCTAGTTAACAAATTCCTTAAAACGCTTGCCTGGCCTGATATCCACATAGATAGGCTCTTTGCGGAATCGGGTTCCAACTCGGCTTTTACTACAAGGAAATAAGCTTTTGTAGCCTTATTGATCTCATAAGCGAGGTCTTTAAGCCCCCAATAATCCTCATTTGTAAGGTTTCCTTTTAAATCTTTAATTTTATCTTTAAGTGTGGAGATGCTCTTCTTAACCTCGTCCTCTTTCAGACCGGAGTTGTAGATCACCATTAATTCGTACTTATTCATGCGTGAGAAGTATAGCAAGAGAGGATGTTTTTGCCAATATGGGAGTCGTTTTATATGAAATATTAGATGGAATATTTGGTCGTTTGAAACTTTGTAATACGGCCTGGCTTTAAGCCATTAACTAATAGTCTTGATCCTTGTCATCCGCGGTCTGGGGAGTCCCTGTACAATAGATACCCCATCACGGTGATGAGTGCACCACAAATGGCCCAGACAATTTGAGGACGACCTAAGTCTGACAGTTCTTGTTGTCCTCGGTACCCCAATAACACAGATATTGCTAAGAACACAGCCACTGGTGCGATTGCGCCATAGGCTATGTTCCAACCCCCCAGAGGGTTTCCGATATTTCGGTGAGCTATTTTGTGGGTATACCAACCCATAGCCCCCGAGACAACCGTGGCAACAGCAACCACCGCCCCAAAACCCAAGTATTTAAGGACTAGGGCGGGTTCTAAAACCACCATCGCAAGAGCAACAGCGACCAACACAAGTGCCCCCAACAGTAGGTGTTTCCTGATGATGCTCACTATATTCTCCTTTGCCTTGAATGTGCCTTTGCGCAATTGCAAAATCGGGATAATTATACATAAATCAGAAATCTAGTCAATACTATGGGGTAAGTCCTATATAAAAAACTGGGAAATATCCTTAAAAGTCACGAGAACAATAAAAACCAATAAAATTGCAAATCCTATTTGATGAGCTCTTGCCTCGAGCTTTGGAGAAGGTTTTCTGCCCGATATCCATTCGGACAAAACGAAAACCCAGCGGCCTCCATCTAAAGCAGGAAAAGGCAGCAGATTCATGACAGCTAATGATAATGATAATAATGCCATTAAATCTAAAATCGCCATATAAACTCGGCTTCCACCTAGTTTCGTGATTGATTGAACGGCTCCGAATATACCAACCGGACCTGAAACTCCCTGCGCGACGGGGCCAACATCTTTTGTGTCAACCGAAATTGAAATCAATGATCCCATAACTTTGAAGGAATATCCAACTATGTTGACGGAATGAGTAAATCCAGCGAATGATTTTTGCAGTGGAGTCACATACGCGAGTTGAACGACCTCCCCTAACTGAACTCCCAATGCCGCGCGTTTAACTTCGTCATTATATGTCGGAATTATTTTATATATAGATTTCACGCCCGTGTTTATATTTTCGGTCTGAACTTCGATTTCCTGCCCTTCTTTGCCGGACACAAATTCTATCAATTCTTCCGAACTTTTGGGCTCAAATGACAAATCTCCGACAGACAATTTCAAAATCCGATCGCCGAACTTTACTCCGGCTTTTTCAGCATTGGAATCTGAAGCAACTCCCATTACAACATTTGTTATTTCGACTCTTTCTCCAAAGGGGAAGTTATAATCAGCCAAAACGACCAACGGGCTGGATTTCCATCCATTTGATGCCAATAAAAAGTAAAAAACCAAAACAGCAAAAACGAAATTCATAAAAATTCCGGCAAGCAAAATTATCGATCTCTGCCACGGTTTTTTGTTCATGAAATTTTGCGGATCATTCGGATCATAGTCATCGAGATCCTCTCCACGAATTTTTACAAATCCACCGATTGGAAGCCAATTTAAAGAGTAAATAGTTTCCCCTATTTTCTTCCCCCAAGCCCTCGGAGGAATTCCGATTCCAAATTCGTCAACCTTGACACCGAACTTACGCGCGGATAAAAAATGTCCCAGCTCGTGAATGAACACAAGAAAGGACAATATTAATAAAAATAGTAATAAAGATGGAAGCATTTTTTGTTTTATCGATCTAAATCTTCATTATCTCCGCAGATTTTTTCGCACCCATACTCTCCAACTCCCCATTCATATCTTTGACATGGGTCTCGACTTCCTTTTTTTGCCGCGCCATATCATCTTCGGAAATAATTCCGTTTTTCTCCTGCTCTTCAATTGACCTAATTACATCCTGGCGTAAAGTTCGGACCCGAATCTTCGATTGCTCAACGATTTTTGAAACTTCCTTCGACATATCTCTACGCCGCTCTTCTGTTAGTGGAGGGACGGGCACACGAATCTGATCCCCCTCATTTATCGGGTTCAAACCTCTTCCCGAACTTCTTATGGCATCCTCAATTTTTCGAAGAATTGACTTATCCCACGGGACAATTGTTATAGACTGTGAATCGGGCACGCTAACGCTTCCAAGTTCTTTTACCGGCATTGGCTCGGAGCCCGCGTAGGCATCCACTTTAATATCTTCAACCAGAGACGGAGCTGCCCTTCCCACCCGCAATTTGCCGAGTTCGTCATTTAAAAACTTTCTGATAATACTTAGGTGATTTTGAAAATCTTCTGACTTCATATGGCTATACTTTTACCACAGAAAGGTTCTTTTTGGCTAGAAGCGGTTGAATTTATAGTGCAAATCTTGAAATTTCAGCCAAAGTGATATTTTCGCCGGTTTTTGAAACTGCTGATGTTATCAAATCCTTAATCTTTTTTGAGGAATCGCGAATGTAATCCTGATCTAAAAGTTCTTCAATATTTTTTGGATCCATTGCCGCGACTTGCATAGCAATTTCGTTCCCTAGCTTTGTAAATTCTTCATTTTTAGCCACAAAATCAGTTTCGCATCCCAATTTAATTAAGGATCCGACTGTTCCGGTTGAGTGGCTATAAGAAAAAACTTTTCCGGATTTAATTTCACGCTCAGATTTTTTGACCGCTTTTTCAATTCCTTTAGCTTTCAATATTTCTTTTGCCTTTGACAAATCTCCATTAGCTTCTTCCAATGCTTTTTTTGCATCCATAACTCCTGCACCTGTTTCTTCACGTAGGTTTTTTATTGTGTTGATATCCATTTTTCCCTTTTGATTGGACTATTTAGACTTTTTTGCCTTTTTTTCCTTAGTGGATTTAACTGCTTTAGCTTTAGGCAATTTTTCTTTTTTAACTTTGGCTACTTTGACCGGCGCTTTCTTTTCCGCCTCCTTAGCTACTTTTTTAGCCGCCTTTTTCGGTTCAGTCTTTACTTCTTCAGCTTTTGGAGCTGAATCTATAACAGGAGTCGGGGCTACAACTGCCGGTTCCGGCTTAACAGCGGCTACAACAACAGGTGCTACAGTTTTTTGACCATCCTGAACTTTCTGATCTTTACTTCCAAGCGTTGGGAGGATGATAGCGGACCTTTGTTGGGCCTTATACCATTCATTTCCGGAAACGTTCAAAACTTTAAGAATAAGCCCGAGGGTTTTAAAA
>CAYHDM010000015.1:0-13604 GCA_964355455.1 uncultured Candidatus Saccharibacteria bacterium | reverse complement strand
ATACAAGAAAATGAGATTTAAAGGGATAATGTCACACACAACAGAATGGAAATAAACTAAGCCGCAACTATATACTCAATCCCTTGCAGGTATCTATAGGCGCTTTGAGCAGCAATTGCACCCTCAGCAGCTGATGTAACTTGCTGGTGTAATTGATTAGAAGCATTGCTGAGATCTCCTGCACAAAATATCCCTTTTATATTTGTACCCATTCCGGCATCTACTCTTACGTAGCCATAGTCAGTAATTTCTACTCCGGCACTAACCGCCAATTCATTTTTAGGAATATACCCGATTTGCACAAACACACCATCAACTGTGAGACTGTCCGATCCGTTATATGGTCTATCTAGGAGAATACTCTCAACCATACTGGTACCCCTAATCTCCTTCAAATTTGTCTCGGGGATTTCGATTATGTTCAACCTTGACCTTAGTTGAGTGACGTAGAACGGAGCCGCTCTTAGAGCACTTCTTGATATTAGATAGACCAGTTTGGCATGGGTTGCTATGTCTTGGGCCCCTTCAATAGCGCTATTTCCACCTCCAACAACAGCGACAGTCTTACCCTTGAAAAAAGGAGCGTCGCATGTAGCACAATAACTCACGCCTCTTCCTGCAAGTTTTTCTTCACCGATAATATCTAGCTTCCTATGGTGTGTTCCGGTCGCGATGATTATTGACCTAGTTCGGTACTCTTTGTCGCTGGCTTTTACAGTAAATACATTCTCGTATTTAGAAATACTCTCTACTATTCCTGCCCTATATTCTGCTCCAAGCGTAACAGCCTGCTCTATAAACTTATTCCCAAGTTCAATTCCTGATACAGAAATGTATCCGGGATAGTTTTCAACATCTAAAGCCTCGGTTATAAGACCTCCTGGCATTGGACCTCCAAGCAATAAAGTTTTTAAATTGTAGCGTGTAGAGTAAATTGCAGCTGAACAACCGGCCGCACCGGCTCCGATTATTATAGTGTCGTAAAGAGTATCGCTGTTAGCCATAATTATTTTATTATATTCTCACATTTGCCCTTAGCATAACAGACGATATTATCCACCGTAGTAGTTATTATACGCTGTAATGCTTCTTTAGAATTAAAAGCATTATGTGGAGTCACCACCACGTTCGGCAAATAAGACATCATATGATTTTCGAGGGCGATTTTAAAATCTACTTCTCCGTACGAATCTTTATGCAATAGTTCGGCTTCTTCAGCTAAAAACTTTTCTTCTTCAAAAACATCAAGACCTGCCCCTGAAAGATGCCCTGATCTTAAAGCATCAAACAAAGCATCAGTTTCGATCAATCCACCTCGAGCTGTATTTATTAAATAAGCACCTTTTTTCATTTTCATAATATTTTCCCTATTTATAATATGATGAGTTGACGGCAAATATGGGACATGCAGTGACACAATGTCGCTTTTAGATAATAAATAATCCAAATCAACGTAGGTAAAGCCGAGTTTTTCGGCAAGTTCTGTATTTGGTTTCACATCATATGCTAAAACTTTCATTCCAAAAGCCGATGCATATCTGGCTAAATTCTGACCGATTTTTCCGGTTCCGATTACTCCCATAACCTTTCCCATTAAGTCGACACCGGTTAATCCATCGGGTCTAAAATCGTTTCGGCGAACCCGATCAACCGATTCTACGATTCGACGGGTAAGGACCAACACAAGTGCCATTGCATGTTCAGCAACGGTATTTTCTCCATAACTTGGAACATTCGCAACCTGAATACCTTTGCTTTTGCAATATTTCAAGTCAATATGGTCATATCCGGTTGAACGCGTCGTAATAAGCTGGAGTTTTTTGAATTTTTCTAAAACCTTCGCGCTGCAATCCGAATTAATAAATGTGGAAATCACTTCCGCATCGGCATACTCTGAAGCATTTTCCAGCTTCAGTGGATCCCGACATAGCTTTATATCAAAATCTTTGACGATTTTATTTATCTCATCTTTCTCCCAATCTTTAACGTCAAAAAAAACAACTTTGCGAAAGGTTTTGGGGGGTAAATTTGAATCGGGTTTTGAGTGGGATAAAATCGATTGGGCAGTGGTCATATATAGGTAGTATATCAGACCTTAAACGCACTCGGACACACTTTATTCAAAACGCACTCTCCACATAGCGGCTTTTTGGCTTTGCAAACATATCTTCCGTGCAAAACAAGGGCAGACGACAAAAACGCCCATTCTTCTTTTGGGAAAATCTTCATCAATTCCTGCTCGATTTTCACTGCATCTTTTTGGTTACTATATAGGTGCAATCCCAAACGGTGAGTTACGCGTGTAATATGCGTATCAACGACGACTCCCTGAGCTTCGGCTCCTAAAGCCTCATGCATAATCACATTCGCACTTTTTCGGCCGATTCCGGGTATTAAAATCAATTTCGCTATGTCGGGAGGTAAGACTCCTCTATAATTGGACGTAATAAATTTATTGGCGTCGATAATTCGTTTTGCCTTGGTTTTGTAATAATTTATGGAGGAAACCATCTTGGTTAAATCCTCCAAATCTGCATTGGCGAAATCGGTGGCTGTTTTATATTTTGCAAACAACGCCGGAGTTACCTTATTAACACCTTTATCAGTAGCCTGGGCACTTAAAATAACCGAAGCCATAAATTGGATAGGATTTTCCCAGTTTTCAAGCTCTGTTACAGGGGAATCATACGCTTCATGCAATTCCATTAAGATTTGCTTAATTTTCTGAGGGTTAAGTTCCTGAACTTTGGAGATTTCCGGCATGATCTTATTCTATTATATAGTTAGCTTTATTAACAATTACAGTTGGTAACCGAGCACAGCGAGGTGTGTTAAAATCCGCTTATGAAAATCTATCTGCGAACCGCGCTTAAAGATAAATCCATACTCGAAAAGATAAAATCCACATTAAAAAATGCTAATCATAAAGTGGAATCCTCAATATTAGAAGTGGAGAACAAAGATGATTATTCTTCCTCCGATACAAACAACATTCTAAAATACGACTTATTCGTGGTTGAAGCGTCGGTTTCAAACGCACAATTGGGATATGAGGCGGCCTTCGCACTTGAGAGAAATATCCCAACCGTTGTCATATATAATGATGAGACAGGCAGCAAGTCGCTTTTTCCGCTAATGGCCCTGAATCCAAAAACAAAATTGATAATTAAGGGATACAAAAAGTCCGAGCTTGAAGCGGACATCAAAAACATACTTAACGAAATTGAGGACTATATTGATAGCCGGTTTACGCTGAATTTGACTCCGCAAATTGCAGAATTTTTAAACTGGATTTCTGACCGCAAAAAGACTACCAGATCGGGTTATGTGAGAGGTTTGATTGAAGCGGCTTTACGAAAAAATACAGAATATAAAGCTTACCGAAAAAAGCATTAATTATTGGGATATTACCCCGCAGAACACAACGTTTTCGGCCGATTCATTTGCGTGATACTCGAACGACTCACCGTTTGCCTCGGCTATTACCTTATACCCGGGAGTCAAAGCCTGTTCATATATTCCGCTTTGGTCTCCGCATCCTAAACTTGCATCAGGCCATGTGGATTTTTCGACCGATACGATAGAGACTTCGCTTGGAGCAACACTGTCCTTTCGCTGGACATTAATAATATCCAGTGTCACCGCCATAGGAATATTCGCGGGCATATCAGCCGGAATTTGTGTGCTAATAGTTGGTCCATCTGAGGATCCTTCGTCAGATTTTCCAGATTGAGCAGAAGGAGTTAGTGGAGTCGACGAATTGGTTTGCCCTGCAGGTCCTCCCAAAATTGACCTTATTTTAGTTTCTAAATCACTATATTGCTGTAAATTTACTGTCTCAACTTTTCCGTCGTATATTGCGTAAAAAGTCGGAGTCCCTCGGATATTCAAAACACGACCATAGTCGGCGTCCTCTTGAACTCTATTTATTACATCACTGCTCGCGTAATCTATTTTAAATTGATCGGTGTTGAGACCTACTATTTGGGCATATTGCTCCAAATCACTTTGAGCAAAATTGGGCTGATTCGCAAATAACTCATCGTGATACTCCCAAAATTTACCCTGATTTGCGGCTGCCTCACTGGCCCTTGCGGCTGAAACCGAACCTGCATGTGTCGGCAGTGGGAAATGTCTGTATACAACTGCCAAATCATTCGGATATTCGGAAGTTAATACCCCCAATATTTGGCTGTATTGTGCGCAGTACGGACACTCAAAATCACTAAATTCGACTATAGTTAAGCGTGCGTTTTCCGGACCTTTTCGATGAGGATTATTCCCGATTAAATCCTGAGCCCTTAAATCCGATGTAGAAGATGTAGAAAATGACGTCGCAATAATTACAATAGTGATTAATAATGTGATTCCGCCTATAATTCCGAATACCAGTTTGTCCGTATCCATATTTTGCAGTATATCATAGGGCAAATGGGATATAATACCAGTGTTATAAACTTGCGCGATGAGTGGCGCGGAGTTGTTTGTAAAAAGCATTCTGCAAGTTCGGGGATTTTGTCTGGACCCATCACACCCGACACACCGGACATACCTCAAGGGGGCACAGGCGCGGGTGCAGGCGCGAGTACAAGTGCGGACAAGTTAAATTTAGATGGGGTTAATTAAGGAATCTTCTTATATAATGACAGAAAGATTTGCCGTTTGAAAAATCTGTCTGAAAGTTAGATTTTGAAAATGGCAAATCTTTCTCATCGGGGTGTGGCGCAATTGGCTAGCGCGCGCGATTCGGGTTCGCGAGGTTGTCGGTTCAAGTCCGACCTCCCCGACCATAATGTATGTCTTCGCTTTTTAGCAGAGTATCAAATGGTTCCTAGATGACTAATAAAGGTATGAATGGCCTAGGTTCAATTATAACAACCATTAAAGATAGGTATAAATTGTTGCCATGGTATCTTAAGGTTGCAGTATTGATATTAACTTTTTTGTTGTTGTTCAGGTATATTCTTCTTATTTCGCTGATTTTTCTCACGTACAAGCTTGTTAAGAAATCTGACTGGTCTACACGTAAAAAAACCGCTTTAACCCTAATTTTGTGGCTTATACTACTTCCTTTTGCATGGGTATGGTTGGAGGTGTTTAGTAGTGATTTAACAAGGGGAACAACTAGCAAATCCACTGAATTAATAGAAACTCCTAAGAACATTACAGAAGAATCCACGCAATCAACAAAAGTTAATGAGGCTTCACCTAGTGAAAATACACAGATCGAGGAGGAGAGCCTAATAAACACTGAACCCATAGAAACCAAAAAATATCTGGTTGTTAAAATCATTGACGGTGACACTATAGAAATTGAAGGTGGACAACATATAAGATATATAGGTATCGATACTCCAGAAACAGTAAACCCCAATTCTCCTGTGGAATGCTTTGGGAAGGAAGCCTCAAATAAAAATAAGGAACTTGTTGAGGGCAAGATGGTCAAGCTCGAAAAGGATGTTTCAGAAACAGATAAATATGGCCGCCTTCTTAGATATGTATGGGTTGGTGATGTATTTGTAAACGATTATCTGGTTAAAGAAGGATATGCTAACTCTTCTTCTTATTCTCCAGATATTAAATATCAGAATCAGTTCCTGGCATCTGAATCTAGAGCCAGAGAGGGCAATAAAGGATTGTGGGGATCCTGCAATTCCGAGACAGTGCAACCCACACCCGCGGCTACTGTATCCCCGACGACATCTGCACCTAAACCCACAAAAACCTCCTGCAAATATTCTTGCTCTGGCCCAGATAGAGATTGTTCGGACTTTTCTACTCATAGTGAAGCACAAAGTTTTTTCAGCTGTTGTGGATTTACTGCCACTAACGATCCTATGAGACTTGATGGGACTGGTGTGGATGATGGTATAGCATGCGAAAGTTTACCCTAATATATTTTACTGGAGAGTGAATATCGATCTATCTCTTTCTCGTTCCAATCGCTAAAAACAACGGAAACTCCTTTACATTCTTATCTTTGCTAACAGTATCTGCAATCTCCCTAAATGCATAAATATCCATATTATTTTTGATCAAATACTCCATATAATCCCCTAACGGACGGTGATAATGAAAAGTCGTCACAGTCTGTCTGCCCAGCTTTTTTACAAGGGGCATATCAAGTGGAGTTAAATACCGGTCAACCCGCCTCGAAGTCAGGCTTCGTTTTTCGTCCACAATCCATCCGCTCTGGCGGGGGATATTAAAAGCCGAATGTTTCATGAAAATTACGAGTTTTCCTCCACTTTTTAATAATTTGGAGGCGGCAGCAATGACTTTTTCGGGATCGGACATATCCTGAATACTTAAAATAAAAGTTATCGCGTCGAAAGCTTCGGGTTTGAAATCTCCCCGCGGTTGCATTTTTAGAACATCCAGCTCGGTAAATTTGCCGAATGTAGAGAATTCCTTTTTAGCCTCTAAAATCATTTTTTTGCTTATATCGATGCCAAAGTACTCGGCCTCCAAATCGCGGACATGTTTAGCAAAAACGCCCGTGCCACAACCGATATCGAGCAACTTATCACCTTTTTTTAACTTTAATAAATCCAAAGTATGTGGAAACGCCAGCGCCTGATGATACTTACTACCTTCAGTACCGACCCAGCCGGAATACCATTCGGCGAGCGGATTCCACGCATTTTTACCTTTTTTGTTGTAATTCTGATGAATTTTAGACATAACCGTGTAAAATTATACCGTATGACAAGCTTTTTACAGCATTCCCCTAAGTCAAAAATAATCGAACACGGATACATAAATATTTACTCCAAATTAAATCCTCAGGAAATGCGCCAGATCTCGTACAAACGGGCATATAAATCAAAAAATCCTAATTGGGATGAGACCCAGGTTTTCTTAGCGAAAAAATTCGCTGATTTAACTCCGCATAATTCAAAAATTTTCGACGCCGGATGCGGAAACGGGAACTATATAATAGATGAAAATCGCGCTTCGATTTCGTGGGCGGCGGGTCTGGATGTGTCGAAGGATTTTGTTCAAAAAAATATTTGCCTTGACGAAATAATTATCGGAAATCTTGAAAAACTGCCCTTCGAAGATAACTCATTTGATGCGGTTACAAGTTTGTGGGTTTTGGAGCATCTTAAAAATCCCGAAGCCGTTTTTGCCGAAATTTATCGGATTTTAAGGCCGAGCGGAATTTTTATGTTCGCAACTCCAAATCGAAATTTTCTCCCTTTAATTATTATCAGAATCTTAAAATTTACACGAATTAATCATTTATTAAACTCAATCCTTTTTGGAAGAAAAAAGATATATATTTTCGAGACTTATTATAGAGCGAATATTCTTTCTGACATAAGAAGGCTAAACAAGAACCTGTTCGAAATTGTGGAGTTAAAGCTAAATTATGATCCGTCGTATTTGAGCTTTAATTCAATAAGTTTTAGAATTTCAAGTTTGGCGCACAAGATATTTAACAATTTGGGCATTTCAATTTTCGAACCCCATATTATCGGGATTTTAAGGAAGCCTTAGTTCGATACCACTCGAATAAGAATTGTCCGGCCCAGGCGGCGTGGCCTTCAAAATGATCGTTTAGCCATTTCCGCATATCAGAATACTTCATTTTGGGATCCAATCCATATAAATTCGTAAAAACACGCTTTCCCCATACATCAAGTGGAGTTAAATTGTCGTATCCAAGTGAAAAAACCATTATGCAGTCAGCCACTTTATCACCCACTCCGGGAAGTTTTAAAAGTTCAGATCGGGTGGATTCCTCATCAAAATTGGCAGTTTTGCCAGCCAAATTGCTCTGAAGCAGCATATTTGAAGCCTCTTTTATGTATTTTGCGCGGTATCCGAGACTGTGCGACGTAAGTAAGTCCAGCCGGGCATCGGCGATAGCTTCAGTTTTTGGAAACAGATAGAATACGCGCCCGTCCACTCTTATTTGTTCACTCAAGTCCCGCTTCATTTTATTGATTCGTGTTCTTATTGATTTTATGGAGTTAAATGAGGATACGATGAATGACAAAACGGTCTGGTCGAAATCCTGTGACAAAAGCCGGAGGTTAGGGCAGGCTTCCATCGCCTTGGCAACATGTTCATCTTTTTTTAACCTCAATAGAATATTTTTGTAATCAATATTTAATCGGAAATATTTTTTTATGAACTCGTAATCATCATTTTTCGGATATGTCTGCCAGAAAATTTCATCGCCTGTCCCCGTATGGGGATTTCTACCAAACTCGATTTTTATCAACTTGTCCTGAGTCGTTCCATAAAAAATTTCGGAGCCTCTAGAATCGCGTACAAGCTCCCAATTGAAGGCTTGGCCTCCCAGTAGTGTTTGATGAAAATTATAATCGGGAACAAAAAGTTTATTCACTATATTAGCGGATTATCTTACTATACCGATCAGAAATGAGAGGGCAACTCCAAGCATTAACATAATACTTGCTGCCATTGATTTTTTATAATCTCTCTCTTTTTTAATTTCCGGAACTAAATCAGACGTCGCAATGTATAGGAATCCTCCTGCGGCAACAGGCAGTAAATACGGGACAACTGACTCAGCCGAGTAGGAAAGGAAATAGCCAACGATTCCGCCTAAAACCGAAGATACTCCCGCTAAAAAATTTACGAGAATTGCCTTTTTTTTAGTAAAACCCGCGTAAATCAAAACCGCGAAATCACTAAGCTCCTGCGGAATTTCATGCAAAGCTAAAGCAAACAAAGTAACAAGGCCCAGCCGAATATCCACCACAAAAGCTGAAGCCAGAATCAAACCGTCTATAAAATTATGGATAATATCTCCGAATAAATTCATGTAGCCGAACGAGTGCACATGACCTCCTTCATTATGGGGATGATGCCAATGCATAATCTTTTCTAACAGGTAAAACCCCAATATAGACATTAAAGTCGTCTTTAAAACGATCTCAGGAGCTAGGAATTCCATCGCCTCGGGTAATAAATGTAAAAAACTGCTGCCGAGCATGGTTCCTGCGGCAATTGAAACCAGAGAAAATATTATTTTGCTCAGCAATTCAGCTTTGAATGAAAGCAAAATAACCGAAACAAAGGTGATTAAACTTAATGTAAATGTTGAAAGAATTATTGAAAAAAGCTCGTTCATGTGGATTTTCTTAAACGGATAGAAATAATAAATAGTGAAACAGAAATCCAGGCCGATAACAAACACCATTGGCACCAGGCATGAATTACGAAAGCTTCAAGGTAGGTGAGGTATCCCGAAAATAAAACTCCAACCAGTGTTGCCGCGAAAAACAATCGGAATTTTTTTGTAAGTAGTAAAAAGACTAAAGATAAATAAAAACCTAATCCCCATACGCTGACCGGCAATCCTAAGAAAAACGCATAGCCGCTGCCATTTACGATGCCGCAGGTGGATAATCCACAAACAATTTGTGAACCTGAAATACGTATATATAATAGATAGCCGGATATCAAAGTACCTAAAAAGGCTAAAAATAGAGCTAATTTCTCTAAAGTTTGGAATTGGGACATGCATAAACTATAGCTAACTTAAGGCAAAACTTCAATTAACTAGTCACTGGCTTACTTTGTCATATCGGGGGAGTCGGCCAGGAACAAAATTTGGGCAAAATCGGGGGAGACCCCGGGGGAGGCCTTTTTTTCTAAAATCTTCCCCTGCTTTAATTTTTTCTAAATCCCTCCCCGATTTTTCTATTTTTTCAGAATTTAAGGAGCTGAGTCCCTCAAACCGACCCGGATCTGGGCAGCGAAAACAAGGTCGTAATATGCGGGGGTCGGCGCGAAAAAATAATTCCCGCATGCCAATTTAAAATTTTCAAAAAATTTATCTGAAAGTTAAATTTTGAGAAAATTATTAAATTGGCTCTTAGGCTCACCTGCTCACCGACTCCAGGTTTCTCTATCCATATAAATTGATTTATACTTCTGATATATGACTTGGTCACTTATTCGCCTACTCGCAATCTCAAGCGACCTAATAACAAGAACCTTCCTCGCTTTTTATATCTGGGAAAACACGCATGACCTCCACCTTATTTTGTTCTTAGGGCTTATATACTTTGCGGTAATGCCCTTTGCCGAGCTCACAACCGGATATGTTACTGATCGCTTTGATATAAAAATCCCGATGCTAATTGGGGTTTGGATCCAAATAATTCAAATTGTTCTCATTCTTTATGCGCACTTCCCTATTGGCCCAATGTTATTGGTTCTAATTGCCCTTACAGGAGGAATAAGTGAAGGTATCCGAAACATTTCAGTTCATGCCATTGAATTCGGCGTTCAGGAACAAAGTAATATTACGCACTATTATGCGGATAAAACTTTCTTTACAAAAGCCATAGAATTAATTTTGCCTCTGGCAGCAGCCTATTTGGTCACGGTAACCGACGGGAATTTCGATTTTCTATTCCGGTTGATAATCGGCTTACTTATAATTAAAGTCTTTTTTGTATTATTATTCAAAATACCCAAAGCACGAAATACTTTTGATTTAAAAAATATACTCACCTTCCCCGGCACAAATAAAGATAAGTTAACCCTGGTAAAAGGAGTATTTTTAGAGGGACTGGCCGAAGGCATTACACTTACAATTCTTCCGGTCATTGTACTTATATTTGCCGAATCAATTCTTAAGTGGGGATTTGTAAACACTGGGATAGCAATATTCGGAACACTAGTAAGCCTATTTTTAACTCAGTGGGTAAATGATATAAATTCAAAGGTTTTATATGCACTCGGCGCCTTTATATTTGCCGGTGCAAGTACTTTCTTCCTTTCTGAAATCAATTTCCTTGTAATTATCATATTTTTGGTAGCGAATGAGTTAATGCAGGTAATAAAGGAAGTTTCGTATAGTGCGTCAGTAGAGCGGATTATGGAAGAAGACCGCAAAGAATACCGGCTGTATTCCGAATATCAGTTTTTAGTTGACACCATAAGCTGTATCGGCCGTGTCACTCCTATCGGGATTTTATTATTGACAGGTCTGAACATCAATAACGATTTAACATTAAGAATTACGCTCATTGTTATTGGGATTTTACCTATTATTTCCCTTTCGGTCCTGGGAAAAAGCCGGATTTTTCAACCGGATAGCGGAACAAATAAAATTACAAGTATAAGGGGAGAAGCTACCCCTCCTACCCTGGCACAGGGCAGGATTCGCGAATCAGAAACATCGTCACTGGTATCCGGAAACTAGTTTCTTACGTAATTATAGGGATTTCTCCCAATTCTTTAATGAGATCTTCTTTATTCAAAAGTCCGCTTTGAGCACCAAAGCTTTTAATAGCACTCGCCGCATTTATTGTCCCAAATTTGGAGGCTTCTTTAATATCATATCCGTATAAAATGGCGGCTATATAACCTGAAGCGTACGCGTCACCTGCTCCGGTTTTTTCCACTACCTCAGTTTTAATAGCAGGAAAATGCTGGAAATCACCATCTGACCATAAATAAGATCCGTTGTCGGCATCCGTTAAAATAATGTGCTTCGGACCTTTCTCATTGAGCAAATTCATCAAATCTTCAATCTCGATATCAGCCCTTTTAAGCCCCGGATTTAAGATAGAACACCCTTCTTCAACATTAACAATGAGATGGTCGACATGTTTAAGTATTGCGAGCATGTCATTACGTGCTTTTTTTATCTCCCGGGATCCCGGATTATAGAATAGGTTGTCAACATAGCGTTTTTCTTTCAATTGGATAATTTCCTTGTACAATTGACCGACCTCGGACCCCACCGATGAAAGATAAATCGCAGAAAATTTTCTTTTAATGTTTTGGATCGAGTACTTTCTCGGATAGCTGTAAGTAAAGATCGTTCTTTCAAATCCGTAGGATATTATCGAAGCTTGATCAGTTGAGTTATTATCTTGTTCAATATACGAAATATCTACCTTATTACCAGCCAAATCGGCTAATATTTCTGAGCCTTTGCTGTCTTTTCCCAAAATACTTGCCGCGAAAACCTCGTGGCCTAGCTTACTAAGACCGACGGCGGCATTGGCGGCTCCTCCTCCAATCGAGTAGAAAACCTCTTTTACCGGAACTTTTGATCCAAATCCAAATGAGACTTTGCATTCTTCGGTATTTAAATCGCAATATATATCTACATCTTCAACTTTTAGGAAAGTATCTGATGTTATGTGTCCGATGCAAAGAATTTTGGACATAATTGAAAATTAGAGAAACGTAAACTGGTATATAAAGAAAATTAGCAGTAATACCATATAGAGCTTATAAAAGCCACCGTATAGTGCCCCTTTATATACCCAAAACCAGCGTTGAAGCACACCGGTCTTCAAATATTCTTGAAATTGGAAGTAAAGCAGGTTTATGCTCATAGATAAAACCATCCCTCTGGCAAATATCCATGACTGATTCGTTATCGTCATCAATGCCAGCGCCGAAAGTATCACCTGGAACATCGCGCTTCTGATCGACATTTCTCCGGATGTATACTCTTCTCTATTATAAAAGTCGACAAGACCAATAAAATTACGGCTGGACAGATATTCTTTAATTCGCGATGAAAATTCACTTGATGGATCAACGAGATAAGCGTGAATAATATATTCCAGATCTATCAGCAAAAAGCCCAAAATTGATCCAGAAAAGGCTAAAACAGCGCTAAGTATCGAGATTTTTTCGGGTAAAACTATTATTGCTAAACTTACGACTACAGAAAATAAAAAGGGAATTTTATAGCGCTCAAACAGAGGGTTACTCATAAATATATCGTATCATAACGCTCAAAAAGAATTTCTCGAAGTTTAACTTTCAGACAAACTTCTCGAAATTCTTTCTTCGCATCAAAAACTCTACTGCGCCTTTTCGGAATCTTCGCGTTCTTTTCGAAGCTGAGCTAATCTCCACATAAAAAGTCGTGATTTTGATTGAGGATTGTAGGCGTCTTTAACGAAATCCCATGCTTTATCGAGTAATTTGCGTTCTTCAGTTTTGGCGAGACGCATATACAGGGAAATCCTGTCCATATCGTCGAGCCAGGTGGCTAAACGATAGCCGTAAAGCTGCCATTCGTGCTTCAGGTATTTACCTGCATCTTTTTCCTGAATATTTCGGAGTATTTCACCAAGTGATTTGACGGCCATATGAGCAATATAACAAAAATTGGGAGGACTAATCCTCCCAATCATTAATTCACACAAAAATAATTCCTGCGATTAGAAGTTAATCTTCTCTGCAAGATCGGCAACGTACGGCATTCTGTATTTTTCTCCGGTATAAGCTTTAACTGCACCAATTACCATTAGGACAAAGGCCAAAAAGCCTAAAATGAATCCGACCGGTCCTAAGAAAAATAAAAACATGCTAACAACATGTAACCCGAATAGAACCATTCCCTGTTTTGCATGGAATTGAACGTACGAGTCATCTTTCTTAATGACATAAAAAATGATCGAGAGCAACCAGGCATAGCTTAATGCCGCAAAAATTCTGCTTTCATCTGTTTTTGACTTTGGCGCTTCTTTAACTTCTTGTGTATCTGCCATGTAAATCACCTCCCGGGTAATAAAAAATTAAACACCGATTAAGCGCATTATACAGCAGAAGTAATTGCATATCATTTATGCAAAGTTAGATCG
>CAYHDM010000014.1:0-14166 GCA_964355455.1 uncultured Candidatus Saccharibacteria bacterium | reverse complement strand
CGCAATTGATGATTGGGGGTTGAAGGGACTTACAGTAGATTATGCTCCGCACGGGGGCGCTTTTGTATCTCCTCCAATCTATTCAAATGCAAGTTACTTCTCTGGTAATCCGCGAAGTGCCACAACAAGTTCCCCTGCCATAAACTGGCCGGTCTCGGGTTTAGCGAATAATCGATACCAGGTCAGAATCAATATAACTGATACGGATGGGGGGACTTCAACATGTTGGGCAAATAGTGTTACGGGAAGTGAAAATGACGGCGGTAGTAGTGGCACCTTACCTGTCGTATTTGTTGATAAGGCTGCACCGACTTGTACTGCAGCGGGCTTAGTAGTTACCCCAAATGCAGCCGGAACAAGATTAGGTTTTAGTGTTACAGGTACTGATCCGGGAAATGCGAATACGGCAAGTTATATAGATAGGCTTGCATTAACATACACTGGGCCGGCAACAGGAACTGTTGCGGCACCTTTTTTTTCTCCAAAGATTCAGACCCAACCTTATACAATAGCTAACACCGCTGCCAACGCATTTAATCTGGATAACGTGCCAAGCGGTCTGTACACATTTACCGCCACCTGGTCCGACCGGGCCAATAATTCAGGTTTGTGCACAGCAACTTATGAAAAAGGAAGCCGGATTTCTGGCAAGGTCAATTTGTATGCGGGAGTGAACGGGAATGAGAAGAGAGATTATGCGTATGAATCAACCGGTCTGATTTTTAATCCGGGAACAAAACCCACTGTGGCAGGGACATTTACCGGTTCAACATGGCAAAACGCAAGCGGTGCGAATGTTTCGAATTGTACCGCATCTTATCCGGGTGCAGCGGGAACAAGTGCATGCACTGCTTACTTTGTGTCAAACGCCGTTCATGCTTCCACATCTACTCCGTCAGTTGAGCTAAGGTTCCCTACACTTACGGGTTCTCCTACAATTGGGAAGTACAGCTGTACTATGACTATTTATAAAACTACTACCGCACCGTGGACTACACTCAGGACTGCCACAGTAGTTCCGGGTACAAACGGAGTTTGCAGTTTTACATTAAATAGCGGAGAAATAACTGTAAATCCTAATCTGGTATACACCACGACCAGTATTTGGCCCACGCACGTTGAATTTGACCTTGTATATAATTCGGATCAGGTTTACGGGCAAGTTATGAATGAAAATCGTAGTTTGGTTTCCGGAAACACTGTAACAGTTGGTTCATCGACTACGCCTCCAATAGTTGCCGGTTCCTACGCAGCCCCGGCGGGGAATGATTCCGCAGGTTATCCTCAAACTAACGCGACTGTAACATTGAACAATTCTGATTTAACAAAACTTTGTGTTTGGCTCAATAGAAATAACTTTTCAAATCCGAATGCCAACCAATCCCGCGTAGATGCTGCGAGTAATTTCCGTTCATCTGACGTCGGTAGTGTCGCGAAGTCATTGAGTTCAACCGGATGGATAGTTGGAGCATCAGCTCAGTGTAGTGCAACAGTACCTCTAGCTAGTGGTCCAATGTCGCCGAAATTTCAAAATCAGCTTAATTATATGTTAATTCCAAAAGTTAAGATGACAGGCACGATTTACTATTTGAAAGATGATAATCAGTGTGATGACCCGGGTAATTGGGCGAGCAATCAGTCGACCGCTCCCGCTATTCCCGTTAACTTGAGCTTTTCAACCAACACCCCGGTTGATCCCACTTTAGATAATTTCTATAATCCTATCAATCCTACTAGTACGACAGGTGCCGGTACATATCAGACTGGTAATCCGTACACAGTTTATGTAAGTGCATTGCCTGGGGCAGGTTGGAATACCTGGCAAATTCTAGCAACGACCAGTTTTGCAGGGCCGGAATATATAATCTGTGGGAATGGTCTTATTGATGTAGCTACGAATATTCCCGGTTATCCTGCAGAAGTTAGTATAGACGCGCCGATTGGTGTTTATATAAGAGAAGCCAATGACTGGTGGCAGGTATATAACGGTGGAGCTCATGCTCAAGGTACTTTGACTAATGCGGTTCCCGATGACGGCCAAGATATCCATAAATTAATCGGAAATCCAACCCTCAGCACTTATACAGGGACAAGTATAAGCAAAATAAAGAATCCATTTACTGGCTTTTCATCAGGGGGGCTTGTCAGTTCCCGCAATCCGCTAGTATCAGTCCCCTTTGGTGCCATTGGTGATACCGATAAGAGTTGGTCATTTATATCAAATACTATGCTTGAGATGAGAATTCCATATACGACCAGCAATACAGCAGATGAAGTGACCGCAATTAAAAAAGTTAGAGATCTCGGTGGTGGATGGAATCCGAGTATAGATAGCCTTCATGGTAGTGGAGATAGGGTCTTTAGTGACGGTAGCGGTACCATCAACAATTCTCTTAACTATAAAGGAACAAAATACCTCTTAATAGGTGGAGATTTCGATATAGATGCGGATATAACAACTTCTTCAGATGACGCTTTATTCGTGATTGCCAGTGGAGATGTAACCATTGGCAGTGCCGTTGCAGAGGTTAATGCGACTATTTACACCCCCGGAAATATTACAGTTATGAGTGCCGGTAAAGATACACCCCTTGAAAAAGTACTAAAAGTTTACGGTGGATTGTACGCAGGAGGGAAAATAACTACCGGAAGAGACCTTGAGAATACTCTTCTTAACTACGGCTTGCCGTCTGAACAAATAATGTTTAACCCTACACTAGTAATAGATTCTGCTACAAACACGAACTTCCCGAGCCAGTTGAAAGAATCTAATACATATTGGATGCAGAATTAGCTTAAAAAATTGATCTGCGAGAAATATTCTCCTCCTCAAGGGAGGACAGGCGCAGCCTTCAATAGATAAATATAGATAGCTAAAGGCGAGGACATTTCGAGAAGATCAATTTTTTTTGCTTCCTTCTATCGCGGCGAGGATTTCCTGTTTTAATTGTTCTGGATTCAAAGTGTCTTTAATAATGTATCCGTCTGCTCCCAGTTCGAATCCTTGTTTAATCACCTTATCATTATTTAGCATTGTGGCGAGATAAATTTTCATTTTGTTATATTCCGAATTTGCCCTTATCTCCGCCAGAACTTTAAGGCCATCTTTCTTGGGGAGCAAAATATCCAATAAAATCAGATCGATATCGTGATTATTTGCGACGAGCGTTGTGGCTTGTTCGCCGTCTTCCGCTTCCAACACCTCAAATCCATTTGATCTTAAGTATTCGGCATAAACGGTTCTAAGTGATGCTTCATCTTCGACGAGAAGGAGTTTGTATGACATAAATTCACGATACCAGTAAACCTAACCTTTTGTAAACATCTTTTACGCTTGGGGCTTTATGGTTCCCGTTGTATTCACATTCAATTTTAACGGGGATTTAGTTGGAACAGTGAACCAGAATGTTGAGCCTTTGCCGAGTTGAGAAGTAAAACCTGCATCTCCTCCCATATGTTTTGCAAATTGTTTTGCGATATATAGTCCGAGTCCGGTACTGCCTTCGGAGGTTTTTATTTTTAGCCCCTCCTCTGCCCTTCCGAATTTTGTAAATATTTTGCTGTAATCTCGATATGGAATCCCGGGACCTTCATCGATTACTGATATTTTGTAAAATTTTTTATTTTCGATTGGCTCAATCAAAACCGTGATTTTCCCTTTCAGAGTGTACTTAATAGCGTTACTTAAAAAGTTTTCGAAAATTTCCTGATATTTTGCGGGATCTACTTCTGCAAAAGCAACCAATTCTTTCGGATTATGAATTGTCAGTCCTCTTTTCTGGGCACTTTCGTGCAGTGCTTCAATAGAAGCAGTTGTTAATGTATGAATATCGACTCTCTGGATTTCCAAAGTAAGTTTTCCCTGCTGGATTCTTGAAACACTTAGCAAATTGTTCATGATATTTTGAAGACGACCGAGTCCGTAATCCATTTCGTTCATAAATTTAAGATCTCTTTGGGAATATTTCTTTTTAGTTGTATTCTCGAGCATCCATAAGTTGTTTTTTACGATGGATATAGGAGTTTTTAATTCATGTGAAGCAATCGATATAAATTCGTCTTTCTGTTTGTCCAGTTCCACCTCATGTGTAATGTCAGATAACGCTATAACAGCCTCTTTTTTATTATCCTTGAAATCCACATAAGTACTTTGGAGGTTAAAGTAAATTCTATCCAGCTCATTATTGGTTGAGTCATCTCCGTCATCGATAATTATGCTAACGTGTTCGAAGGTCTGCGTTTTATCTTTGAAAGCATAATCATTGGCGGATAAAACTTCGAGTGTAAATCCCTTGTATATTTTGACGATTTCATCAATGTTTTTACCTATCGCATCTTTTTGGTTAATTTGGAAAGTCTCCTCTGCCCGCTTATTAAATAGTGTGATTTTATAGTCCTGATCAATCGCAATAATAATTTCTGCAATTTTTAGGAGGATTTCATTGAGTCTGGTCTGTTCGCGATACAGTTCGAGATTCTTTCCGTAGAGCTCTTCAGCCACGTTGTGAAGGAGTTTCGCTGCGTTCTCGGGATCATTCTGCCCAAGGCTGATAATTGAGGTGTTCGGAGTATTTCCAGGCATCAGTTTAATGATACTATAGCCAGACCATAACCGGTACAAAATTTAAGTTTTGTCATAGTATTTTGAGGTGTTGTGCGGCCGGCTGATATTTGGCTTGTTTATTGATATAATAGCTGCGATGGCAGGCCTGTTTTGAGTGTTTTCGATTATTTCCCCTGCTCTTTTGTTGCCCGGTCGTCCAATGGTAAGACGCCGCACTCTGAATGCGGTAATCTTGGTTCGAATCCAAGCTGGGCAGCCATAATCAAATTTTATTCATTTCCTTTTCTCTTTTTTTCAATTCTTCAAGTGGAGGGACATTATATTTAGCTCTTTCTTCATCTGTTGTTTCCGGATCAATTGGATATAAGTACCAGCTTTCTCCGTCTTTATCTTTTCTATATTGTGTACCGTATTTTTGATATGGTGCTTGTGTATATGTTAAGTACCTATCTTCTGAAGTGGCTATCATCCAAAGTCCTTTTTCTTCACCAAGATCAACAGCTTTTCTTGCTAGCTCGCTAGCCATTAAATAATCTTCGGGAACTTCGCCATGCTGAAAAACCATTGAAGCATAAAAGTAATCTATTCCTTCTTGGAGTTGTCCAGTTTCTACCATTTCTTTAACAACTGCCCTTCTCTGCCTGTCTTTTTCTAAAATGCTTTCTTTAAACTTATTTTCGGTCCAGTTTTGTCGATCTGTTTGATCCGCTTCGTATATTTCCCTTAGCAAATTACTCATAATTGGAAGTACACTTAATTTTCAATGTATTGATAATATGTTCTAACCTGCTCCACAATGCCCAGCCATTTATTAACCATTAGGAAAAATTTCTATACCTAATTCCTTTGCCGCACTTAAAATTTCTATCATTTGTTGAGGAACAATATCTTCAGGATTTCGACTCCATCCTTTAATCTCTGAACCTGTTCCAAACATTTTAAGTGTTTCAATTAGATTTTGATGTTCAATTGGCAGTAATAGATTTTGAACATTAACTGTTGTGTCTATAAGTAACTTGCGTAAAGCATTTTCTGTTTGAAAATCAGCAATAGTTACAGGTTCTGCTAGTGAAGGTATTTTTAAAGAGGCAACTCTTATTAATAGTCCTTTATCGATCTGCCCGTTTACATAATGTATAGTTGATTCGGTAAAAGGATTTGGTTGGCCGATAATCCATTCATAAATTAATGTAGCTGCTGTGACTCTGGATCCGTACATACCTCTTCCTCCGAAATCTAGCCCAGTTCCACCAGTAATTTTACCGGGATGTTGATTTACAATTAAATATTTCTCTATTATGTTTGGAGGTGTTGTAGGTAACCATCCATTCTGTGATATAAAATCTACATTATAATTTTGTAATACCTCATATAGATTATCTCCAAATTCTTCGAATGTTACTCCTTTTCTTTCTACAATAGCGGTTGGTATACCTAATTCTTTTGCTTTTCGAATACCATCAGCATAAGGACGATTAGAAATTACTACTACAGGGTCGATATCTTCTATTTCTCCACTTTGACATGCTTTTATTGCTGCTTCAGCTGTAGTTCCTCCACCTGAAATTAAGAATGCGGTTCTAAGATCGCTAAGATTCTCTGACATTAAAAAGTTTTATCTTAAATTTAAAGTATTTCCACTAAATGTAACACCAAGTGGTTCTATATCAACTCGCTTTGGACCGCTTATTACATATCCCGCCTTCAGAGATGGTATTCCGTATAGCCCGGCTACTTTCTGTGCTTCTTCAATTTGTTCTGGTGGTAAGAAAACCGCAAACCCGGCTCCCATATTATAGCTTCCATACATTTGTTCATGTGTATAACCTAATTGCTCTTGAATAAATGTGAATACAGGCTGAGGCTCTGGGATTTGATTGATTACATACGCGAAATCTTGTTTAGCCCTCATCAGTTTTCTCCATCCGTGTCCGGTGATATTTACCATGTAATGGATATCTATCCCTGAGGCAAATAGAAATTGTATTAGTTTTGTGTATATGATTGTCGGCTGTAATAATGCCTCACCGTACATCGTTCCATCCGGAAGCAGAGTTCTATAACCTTGAGGTAATCGGCCTGCGACCTTGCTTGCTTTTGTAAGTCCGTTAGCATGAATGCCACTACTTCCTAATGACAATATACTATCTCCTTCCTGAAGTTTATCTCCCAATGTAAGTCTTTCTTTTGGTTTAATAATCCCATATGCAGAACCTGCCAGATCAATAGTGTTAGGGTAAACAATTCCGCGAAGTTCCGGGGTCTCTCCTCCTCCCCAAACCATACCGGCTAAATCGCATCCATGTCTTAAACCGCGTGCTAAGTCTCTTGCCCGACCTGAATCATTGAACCACTCAGAGTCCCCAACAGCACAATAGGCGCTATATACTACCGGATCTGCCCCGACTACAATAAGATCGTTAACAGCCATAGCAACTGTATCTACTCCCATATGGTCGTAGTAAGTTTTTCCTGTTTCTTGTGAAATTTCAGACGCAATAATTGTTTGATCTTCAATACGTTGTAAACGCGCAAGATCTGCGGCTGTAGTTTTGGTCCCTATTCCCTCAATTACATGAGCCGTATATCTATCCCCTTCATCAATTACAAATGCTGATTCTCCCCTGCTCTCTTCAACAACTTTAAATCCAAACCTTTCGATATTATCAGAAGTTCTTGAGGCTTCTATTTGAGCTTGTTGTTTAAATGGATCTAAAGAAGCGTAATTTACACCTGATGAAGTATCTATATTGGCTTCTTCTCCTGCGTTGACTCCTAATGCCATTGGTCTGATGCTATCTGATTCTAGCATTCATGTAAATATAGTAATTCGAACTACATCTCTCCTGTAGAACCTACCAATTCCGTCATTCTAAACAAAGAATAGGCAGGAATCCCCGAGATATCATTTACAGGTTCTACATCATCCCTCTGTACAATTGTAACTATTGCCACGGTTTGAAGACCTTCATTTTGCAAGTTTTCAATTGCTATCTCAGCAGATCCTCCGGTTGTAATTACATCCTCGATCAGAATTACATTTGCAGGGGTTGTAGCTCTAAGTCCTTCGTACATGTCAATTTTTCTTTCGGGATATGGGCCTTCTCCTTTAGGTTTTTTATTGGCTATAAAGTGTGTTAACTCCTCATCACCATCTAAATCAAGTGATTTGTAAGCGGCGGAGTTAGCGAACAATCTATATGACCAAATTAGACCACCCATTGGTACTCCCCCAAAAGCCCTTATTTCAATCCCCTGTTCTTTATATGCGGATATAATTTGTTGTATATAACATGCGAGCAAATGGATAACGGGAATTCCTTCCAGATAGTCTAGCCCCGTTGGCCTAAGATTTGCATAACCGACTGCGTTCATACCCGATGCAAGTTTTACTAGTCGGGTGGGACTTATAGCTCCTACCGCAATTAAATGTTCTGCAACTTTAGCCCTTAATCCTTGGTTTTGTATCTCAAGGTTTTCCCTTAATGTTTCTGCGAAATCTTCAGGGATTTGTTCCATAAACGGTATGCTCAGTTAGAGAAAATGACCTATTCATCTTAAGAATAGTACAATGAGGTAACAAAATTATCTTTTCAAATCTACAGACTTAGCAACATCTGTTTTATCTATAACAATAAAGCTTAATCCCGATGCGTCCTTAGGAATTTCAAAAATATAGGAAACTTCCTTGGCTACACTGGGCTGCAATTTCCCTTGGGGTACACTTGTTGCATGTAAGGTATAACGTCTATCTTGGCTGTCTTTTAACTGAGGGTCCTTCTCAAATTTGAAATCCACAGCTTCCGATCCAAGATTCACAACATCTACCTTAACGATAAGAAAGTAACCGGATGTAGTCACCTCTTTTTCTGCAACAAGAATCTTACTATCTTGTTTCACCTCTCGAACTATCATTGAAAAGGTATTATTGCCGAATGTTAGATTAAGTTTTTCACCTAGGCCAAAGTATTCATACTTTTGTTCTGCCGGGGGATTAATAGAGCCGCTTATTACAGTAAGTACGAGGAAAAGTACAACAAGGATTACAAATTTTAAAGACTGGGTGATTTTTAGACAGTGATGGGGAACGAGAACCAGAGCAGATAAAACAAAATAAAGAACGCCAATAACCAACTGCCCTGCTTTGATTGTTACGACTCCAGAAAGGATAAAGAAGGTTAAAAATAAAGCGCCAATTATATACTTAAAAACAGTTTTTAAACTAATTTCTCTTATCGTCTTATTACCAGTATCCGCCATATTTTAAATACTCAAGCAAAATATTTATCTACAAATAAAATGATAGCACTTTCGCACAGATATGCGTCAAGATGTCGAACACAAGATTGTTGTGAATGGCTTGACAACACTCCAGCATTATATGACTATCTTGTATATGAAAAGTAAAGCATTGCTAATGATGGCGGTAATAGTGATTTTTGTTCTTATCTTTATTTATATAGTCAATGCTAGAGGTGATTCTACTAATGAGACTCCACTTACTGAGGAAGTTCCGATAAGTAACGAACCTAGTGCCGACATTTCTACGGATGATACAAACAAAACCGAGGTTGATCCGGCTAATGTCGACCCTTCCCTATTTGTAACCAGTACTACCATAGACAACAAATACTTCAAATTGCCCGTAGGTAAAAAGTTGGTATATGGCGGGGATACGGCTGACGGCGGATACGAAAAAGTAGAAATAACAATTCCGGGAGAAACCAGGGAAATTCTGGGAGTAAAAACTTTAGTTTATCTGGATAAGGTTTGGCTCAGCGATGAACTTGTTGAAGAAACAAAAGATTATTTAGCACAGGATATTTATGGGAATGTTTGGTATTTCGGTGAAGACGTTAACAATTACGAAAACGGCAAACTATTGGATCATGAAGGAGCATGGATTGCCGGTGTTGACGGTGCCGAGCCCGGTATCTGGATAAAAGCTAACCATATAGCGGGAGATTCGTATAAACAGGAATACTATAAAGGTCAAGCGGAGGACATGAGGGATGTTTCCAGTATTGGCGAACCGGTGAATATAAAACTGGGTTCATATAACGATTGCGTGAAAATGTATGACTGGACACCCCTAGATCCTGAATCACAGGAATATAAGCATTATTGTTCGGAAGTAGGCGCTATGGTTTTGGAGACAAAACCAAACACCGATGAAAGGCTTGAATTGATAAGTGCAAACTGATAACGGTATTACACGCCCTATAGTCTCGTTGACAGGATTTACCCAAAATGATACATTGTACTTACTAAATCCCCCTGTGAGAGCGAAAGCTGTTTACAGGGGTTTTTATTTCCTCTGATATAATCCCTTTAATGAAGCCAAAATGCATTATCCTTATTGACGGTAGTAACTTCTATTTCAAGCTAAAAGATCTGAAGCTACATAATCTCCTGAATTTTAATTTTGGAAAATTCGCCGATTTCCTATCCAGATCCAATCATCGTGTAAAAGCTACCTACTATGTTGGCGCAGTTAAACAGGATGGCACTAAACATGCTGATAAATTGCTTTCCGGTCAGCAAAAACTTATTGCATTGTTAAAAAAGCATAAAATTAAGTACTCCCTTGGATATCTTATGAAGTCCGATGGCAAATTCCATGAAAAAGGTGTGGATGTCCAGATTGCTGTCGATATACTTGTCGCAGCGTACGAAAATCATTGCGACCGAATTATTTTAGTTTCCTCCGACACGGATCTCTCCCCTGCAATTAAGAAAGCTCAAGAGAAAGGCAAAATTATAGAATATATTGGATTTTCCCATAAGCCAAGTGTGGCTATGGTAAGGTTTTGTAAAGAGTCGCGCTTGCTGACAAAGGAGGATATTTCGTTTTTTTGTAATTAATAATATTATTTTAATATGAAAGTAACTGGTCTCACCATAGAACTGATGGTGGATGATATCCAAAAAACAATAAATTTTTACAAAACCATGCTGGGGTTTGAGGTTACTGTTTCGGTGCCTGAGAAGGAACCTTTTTTTGTTGTGATGAGTAGTGGGTCTGCTAAATTGATGCTATACACAAGAAGTCAGTTTAGTGAAGAGATTCCAGAATTTAAAGAAATTCCGGTTGGTGGTTCAATTGCTATGTACATGAATGTTGATAATATAGAAACCCTCTTTGGAAAAATTAAAGGGAAAGTAAAAATTATCCAGGAACTGCACGAAACAGATTATGGTACTAAAGAATTTTCGTTTGAGGATTGCAACGGTTATATAATAATGCTTGCAAATGAGAAATAACTTATTCAAACTCCAAACCGCAATTTTACTAGCCGGCACACTATTTGCATGGTTTACTGTCTACACCGATTTCAAACGTTTTTATAATTTACATGGTTCAGTAACCAAGATATCTGATTGTGTAATACCCAATCCTGTTACTACTGCATGTTTTTATGGTGCCTTTGCATTTTTATTAGGATTTATTTGGTCAGCTTCGATTTTATCCAAAGTATCTAGGTCAAAAGATGTCGCCAAACCGCAAAGAAACCTCTGGTATTTGCTAATTGCGGGAACAATATTTGCATGGGGAAATTTCGGACTCGAAGTTTATAAATTCTATTCATCAGAAGTTGCCGGCAAAGTGTCCTGTTCGGGAGTCGCAACTGACAATGTGTTTTTAACTCCGTGTTTTTACGGATCAGCCATATTTTTATCGGCGCTTATTGTTTCAATAATAATAAGGAAGTCACGCAGAATTTGACAAAAATAGCATGGTGGTATACTCAGATTATGTTTAGGAACATGTCTATCCCATTTTTAGCTTTTCTTCAAACCACGGGATTGGTGTTTTATATAATGCTGCTCTCCACTTTCTTTAACTTCGTTGTTATCGGATTGATGCCCGAGGATGATCCATTTTATGCACCGATAATAATGCTTCTGACTTTCACGTTTTCGGCAGTTATTTCAAGCCTTTTAGTCTTAGGGCGCGCAGGCATGCTTTTTTGGGAGAAAAAGTATAGGGAATCCCTTATTCTTGTCGCTTGGACAGTCGGATGGGGGTTTCTGTATTTGTTACTGATAATACTGAGGCTTTCGTGGAAATAGCATGATAAATAAATACATACAATATCTGAAATATAATCCACAAAAATATTGGTTTAAAGCTAAATGGTATGGATGGGGCTGGACACCTGCAACCTGGCAGGGATGGTTGTCCACGGTTGTATATATTTCACTGCTGGTAGCTTTTTCTTTAACTATTAACGACAATTCAACAGACCGCGAAGTTGCATTTACATTCGGATTACCCGCGACACTTCTTACTGTAGCCTTCCTTTGGCTGGCATACAAAAAAGGCGAAAAACCCGGCTGGCATTGGGGACCTCCTGCTATGAAAAAATAATTTCTATATGCAAAGTAAAGCTATTTTAATTCATGGCTGGGATTTGAATTACTACAATTCAAAAATCCCTGAAAATACCGGGGAAGGTATTGCCTGGTCACATAGATCAGCCCTAATAGAAGGTCTCTCTCAAAATTTTGATATTAACTACTACAATTTACCCGGATTTGCCGGCAATCCCGAACCTGACGCAAAACTATATGATGTTGAAAATTTTGCTAAAAATTTCTCGAAATGGAAAAATGAAAATGTGTCTGATTCCGCATTGATTGTCGGATATTCATTTGGAGGCGCAGTTGCGCTTATGCACAAAGTATTGACCAAAGACCCTACCCCTACTATTCTAATTTCTCCCGCAATTTTTAGAGGAGAAAGTCTCCGATCTGATGCCGGCAGAATAACCAAGAATTTAGTTCCCGATATTTGGGAATCTCAATTAAGACATCTTTATCAATTATTTGCAAGCCAATATTATAGAGAAGGAACTCCGTTTTTGAGAAATACATACAATTGTGTTGTCCGGAGAGATTTGAGGTATTTACTGGACGAAGTCGATCCGAGCGGAATTTTTCTGATATACGGTGAAAAGGATACGGATACTCCTTGGGATTTAGTTAAGGAAGATGTTGAAAGAAACAGTATTGGTTATCATGTTATCGGATCAGGTGCTCATAACATCGGGCAGACTCATCCTGTTGAAATCCTTGAACAAATATCCCGCTTGCACCTCCCCCCTAGGTATTGACATTCCTCCCCTATAAATCTAAAATGTAGTAATTATGCGTGAAGCCGTTGTTATTACTACCATTATTTGTGCCTCAATTATTGTCGCCGCACTGTTAATTTCTAATAAACCTGCAAATTCAAACAACAATCCTACTCCGTCTACGGCATCCTCCGCTTCTGTAAGTAATGAAGGAGATAAACAAATCGTGAATGTCACCGCAAAAGGTGGATATTCCCCTCGAACGATTAAAGCGAGCGCGAACAAAGATACTATATTGAGGGTAAAGACCAATAGCACTTTTGATTGCAGCGCGGCGTTATCTATTCCAAGCCTAGGTGTAAGTAAAATGCTTCCACCTACCGGATCTACGGATTTTGAAATCGGGTCTCAATTAGCAGGAACTCAATTAGATGGAACCTGCGCGATGGGTATGTATCGTTTTTCTATTTATTTTCAGTAGAAAACAGCGATCTCAAGTAGTAAGATCGCTGACTTCCAGTAGCTTATGGATAAATCCAAAAAAGACGCATCTATAGCTTTAAAAAAAGCGCGAACCAGTATAAATAACATTATTAAAATGATTGATGAGGAACATTATTGCCTTGATATTATGCAGCAAATACTGGCGGTAAACGGTTTATTGAAATCCGCTTCAGACAAAATATTGGCTAATCATTTAAATACCTGTTTCAGTGAGGGCATGAAAACTAATGACGAAGAAACTAAAAATAAGTTAATCAAAGAAGTTGTTGATGTCATTAGTTTAGGAGAAAAAAGCAAATGAAATCTGAAAATATTCCGCAAAATGTAACAAAAGTAATAGCTCCTGTTAAGGGGATGCATTGTGCAAGTTGTGCTATGAATATCGAAGATACGCTTAAAAAAGTTAATGGAGTAATCGATTGCCGTGTTAACTATGGCAATGAAAAAGCTTCATTGGAATTTAATGCGGATCAGGTTAGTATTACAGATTTAAGCAAAAAGATTGAGCCACTTGGATATTCCCTCGAAACACCAATTACAACTGAGCACGTGATGCCGGATGGCACCAAAATGAGTAGTTCCGACATGCCTGCGGGAATGGATCATTCAGAACATCTTGGACTAAATCAGACTAAAGAAAATAAGCTAAAGGAACTTAATGCACTGAAAAATGACATAACCGTCGGATTTATCTTTACCGCTGTCGCAGTATTTGTGATGGGTTGGGATATTGCCATTAAATTCAATCTGCTTCCCGAAATGTCACTTGCGATATCCGAATTTTTCCACCATCTATTGCCCCTGTTCGCAACGTATTCAATGTTTGTTATTGGCAGAAAATACATTAAAGGCATTATAAATTTTGCAAAATACCATGTTGCCAATATGGATACCCTAATTGGTATCGGAACTTTGGTGGCGTTTCTGTACAGCTTTATAATTACAGCTTTTGAGGAATCAGTAGCTCCGTTTATCTATGTGGAAACTACTTATTATGATGTAGTAATCGTTGTTATTGCC
>CAYHDM010000013.1:0-14582 GCA_964355455.1 uncultured Candidatus Saccharibacteria bacterium | reverse complement strand
CCATGCCATCTATGAGGATGATCAACAAAAAACTGTTCCGGTATGTATTTGTCCTCCAAATACTTAAAATTCAACGCAAAGTATCTCTCGGCTCTATTTTTGTCGCCTAATTCGTTCCATGCGATAGAAAGCCAGAATGTCAGAAGCGGCCAAGGACCGGCCTTTTTGTTAATATGGTGACGGCTTGCACGACCTTCGTATTTATCCTCGGGATATCTATAAACTCCATGTTTATCGAGTAAATCATTTTCAATACGTTCTAGTGTGGATAAGAGTCTTTGCTTGTCAAACCCTATATTAAATGGCCAGACTAAGCCTGAAAGAGACCCGTCGGATGTGTCATCGGTGCCGGACGCTCCACCAAATATTCTCGGGAATCCGGTATAACTATCCGAATAAATATGTTTCATTAGCGTTTTTTTCATATCTTCGGAACGTCTTGCAAATGCAGGTTCATCCAGAAGCTCGCTTGCGATTTTAAGTGCATTTGAACATGCTGAAACTGAATAAGTTAGGTTACCTTCAGCCGGTAATAAACCCACTTCCTCCCAAATATCTTCGATTGGAATTGTGAAACCTTCGTTCTCCCACACTTTTATATAAGAATTTGCAAGGCGATTGACCACCATTTCTTCTAAATCAGTAAGTGGATTTTTTGTCAGATCTTTTTTGAACTTGATACTCCAAATTAAAGTTGCGCCCTGATCAGGTTGAAATTGATGCTCGCGAACTAACCCGTTTGGAAAGTAGCTTCGATAAATCAGGCCTAAATGCTCAGGTTTATGGGAAGAACCGAAATCTTCAGCGCGCTCCCACAGCCATTTCAAGAAAGTATCGTAATAATCATGTCCGAGTAAAAGCTGTGCCGCAAGATTAAATCCTGTGTCACGGCCGGGCCAGCAATACAAATAGCTTTTGGCATCTTTCGGATAGTACGGCATGTGAGATGGAGCCGCCACGATACACCCATTTGGCATCAGGCAATCATTAAAAACTTCTATAGTAGAGGATTTTAATAACTTTATATCTAGAGTGGGCAGATTATTGGGCATAAGAATGGTGGGTGATGAAGGGCTCGAACCTCCGACCCTCTCGATGAATCTCAGCTAAATTTTGACTCTTTTTTGGTGGGCAATGAAGGGCTCGAACCTCCGACCCTCTCGATGTAAGCGAGATGCTCTACCAGCTGAGCTAATTGCCCACAATCTAATATTAAGTCAAAATTTAGCTCGAAGCGAGATGCTCTACCAGCTGAGCTAATCACCCATAAGCGGTAAAATTCTAGCATAATAATATTTCTTATGGTATTAATATTTCATGACAAATAGAAATCTGGTGATTGTAACGGTAGCGATTTTAGCGGCAATCTCAATAATTGCCTTTGCAGTCCGATCTTCTAAGCAAAATAAAGAGACTGATAGCTCGGAGCCAAAAAGCGAATTGACAGTTCCATATGGATCCGGGGATAATTCACAGCAGAAGAAAAGTCCTCCTCCACGTGAAGTAGAACGTGGAACGGCCCTTAATCCAACTATGCCAAAACTTACAAAACCGGAAATGATGATAGATACAAATAAGAATTACAAAGCAATTGTTGTTACTTCCAAAGGAACAATAAAAATTGATCTTTTAGAAAAGACATCACCAAATGCAGTTAACAATTTCGTTTATTTAGCAAACAACCAATTTTATAACAACGTTATTTTTCATAGAGTTATAAAAGGATTTATGATTCAAGGTGGAGATCCGACCGGCACAGGTTCCGGTGGTCCCGGTTATACTTTTGATGACGAACCTTTCGAAGGTGAATATGTCCGTGGAGCAGTTGCTATGGCAAATGCAGGTCCGAATACTAACGGAAGCCAGTTTTTTGTGATGCACGCCGATACTCCACTTCCAAAGAATTATGTGATTTTCGGTCAGGTTGAAGAAGGTATGGAAACTGTTGACGCGATCGCAACAAGTGAAGTTCAAACATCTGTAATGGGAGAAATGTCAGATCCAATTGAACCTGTGAAGATTGAAAGTGTTGAAATTACTATTGAGTAGCGTTATTTATATTCACGATATAACTCGCCAACCGTTCTCCAGTCGACAATGTTCCAGAAGTTTTCGATATATTCAGGTCTGCGATTTTGATATTGCAGGTAGTACGCATGTTCCCAAACATCTAAACCCATAATAGCCTTTTTACCTTCCATAATCGGAGAATCCTGATTAGGAGTTGAATAAACGTCGACAACCCCTCCTTCCAAAACTACAAGCCATGCCCATCCGCTGCCGAATCGATTTACAGCAGCTTCTGCAAATTTAACCTTAAAATTATCAAATGACTGAAATGCTGAATTAATGGCTTTCATAAGATCGCCTGAAGGTTCGACTCCAGCAGACGGATCCATTATTTTCCAGAACAAATTGTGGTTTATGTAACCTCCACCATTGTTGCGAATCGCAGTTCTGACATCAATCGGAAGAGCCTCGATGTCTTTTAGAAGTTCTTCGAGTGGTTTATCCGCTATTTCCGGATACTTTTCTAATGCTGTATTTAATTTGTCTGTGTATGCCTGGTGATGTTTCGTATGGTGGATTTCCATTGTCTTCGCATCAATATATGGCACTAAAGCGTCGTATGCGTATGGTAAATTAGGGAGTTCGTATTTCATAGCTTATTTCTAGCATGTATTTATATGTGGAGCAAGTTTAAGGGGGAAATTTTGTACTGCTGGATGCCGGAGAGCGGAAAGTTTTATGCGAGGTGTTATTCTCGCAAATTCTTTCGCTCTCCGGCGATCCATTACTAAAGACTAGTAGAAACTAACGAACTTCTCAGTCCCTGCTGAGGCTCGGGAGGAGCACCTGGAACCCATGAGGTCGCCCGGGTTGGGCCTCGACGCCCTCTGCGGTCGGTTCCTTGTAGTTACGGATGTAGCCCGTAACGGCCTTGCCGCCTTCGACTGTCAGGTCGACGCACAAGTTGACGGGAAGCCATCCGTTTTGAAGAACTTCACAAGCTGTGTAGTTTCCTTCCGGAATGTCTTTGAAGACAACCTTGCCTTCGGCATCTGTCGTTGCGCGACCAACCTCGACCAGATTTTGGTAGAGGATGATCTCGAATCCTGGTAGGACCGGTTCTCCCTGTTCCGGCTCGCCACCCGACTTGTTCTTGTCGTAGAACTTGATCACGATGGCATCGCCCTTGGTGTAGCGATTGCCAAACCAAACTTCGACACTCCCAACCTTGGAAGTAACCTCGACCCGCTGGCAAGGCCTGGTTGTCGGAGCCCAACCGGGCTGCACAACTTCGCAAACCAGGTATTGCCCGAACAGAACGACGAATGTCACGTGGCCGTTGTCGTCCGTCTTCGCCTCCTGAAGGACTGTCTGACCGTCAAGCGTCTTGAGCTGGAATGTCCAGCCATCAAGTCTCACTTCTTCGGGCTGCGGGATTCCATCTCCATTCTTGTCGTAGAACTTATAGACATGAATGGTTCCTTCGTCCTCGTCGTCGTCGTTGACGATGGTACAGACGGCCTGCTGACCGGCGGCCAATGTGATTGTGCCGTCAGGCTTGCAGTCGCCACCCCATTCGCTCGCCGTATAGCCTTCTTCCGGCTGTTCAGTTAGCGCATAGTTCCCTGCTGGAACCTCGTACTTCACGCCTGCATCAGCTTCTTTACCGTTGATGTAGAACACGAAGTCACTCACCACGAGGGTGCCGCTATCGTCGTTGACAAGGGTTTTCTCGATGATCAGCGATGCTGGATCGGGAACCTGGCAAGGACCCAGTTTGACGCGCAACGCGCGATGTGCAACTGCCGACGTCTGGTTTGCACCGTCGTCGAACACCTGCAAATGAACGTTCAGCGTCCAGATGCCTTCAGTCAAAATCAGGCTAGCCTCGAAGCCAGTCCCTGTCCACTGAAAGTCTGGAGGACTTCCGTCATCACCACTGTTGCCGTCAACCTGTGGCGCAGTACTGAGCTCTACTACCTTCACATACGCGTCTTCTGCGGATGCCACAACCGATACTCCCGCAACGGTTTTAACCATCACGTAGAGGGTGTCGGTTTGGGCGTCGTATCTCAGGTATAGCTTGGACTCGACCGGCTTGGTCGGATCACCCGCGCGGAACATGTCTGCGATGAAGTCGGCCTCGGTCCATTCGCCGATTACTCCGTCAACATCCGCCACGCCGCACGGAACCTGGATAGGTTCCGGACAGTCAACGCCGTCACCTTCTGCGCACACGGTCTCCGTCTCCGCGAAGGCCGGCACAGTCAGTAGTGTCAGCAAAAAAACTGCCAACACCACTCCAAAAAGCTTCCAAAATGTACTCATGGTGGTTTCTCTCCTAACACAAGATAGTATTGGAAAATCAACACAATTCGAGAACCCTGGAAACTAATCTGCGGTGCTAGGATCTCCTTTCTCCCAACGATTAAACGATTATGGGAATAGATATTATATGGCCGGAAAGAAGTGCCAATGTCTTTGCCAATCCTTATCGGTCATATAATTCTATTCGTAATTTTTTCTAGTCTTTAGTTATTAAAGAACCTTAATATGCCCGCTATAGGCTTTAAGTCATGTATATTCTCGCAAATTTTCAGGAGATGTCAATATCACTATAGAGTGCTTTGTGCTAATTGAAGTTTCTTAATGTCGTAAGTTTGGTCCGTTCTGGCCTGGAATCCACAAAACTCCGTGTGCACCGCTTTCGCTTACCGATCTTTGAGGAATCAGAAGAACATCGTCATAGGTTAATGCTAACGGTATTTCTTGTATGGCGGGATAAACTTTGTACTAGAACCTGTGGAGATTCAATCTGGAGCGGGTAACGGTACTTCGCTCGAACCTATACCGTCTCATAACTCCTGATGTAATTTTACAACTTCAAGCTTTAAAAAACCATCTTGGCATCAAGAGTTTTAAGAAATTTTGATATAATGACAGTACCGAATGATTCCTGCGGTGAGAGTACCCTATCATTAGGGAGCGAATGTCGGCACTGGCAACAGATGACCGCCTTGGCTACAGGGATCACCTTTTAGGATGCAAAAAATGCAAGGAACTCTTACTTCGTTGTTCAAGATGGATAGCGCCAGAGGAATGGAAATTGGGGCTGGTTTTACGCCATTGTGCTTTGAGCTTAACCAATTTATCGACTTACCAGATAATAAAAAGGAGGAATTATTTGAACCGATTCTTTCTACCATGAAAAAGCTAGGTCGCCTTGCTGACGCTACAGATCGTTACGCAGAACTTGAAAGAGCTAAAATGGAACAACTAATAGAACGACATAAGGGTGATACAAGTAGTATTCAAGTCTCTCATCAGGATAGCTCTACAGAACTAGAAGGAGCAGTAGATGATGTAATCAGTAATTCAAAATCAGCATTAGACGCTGTGGTAAAGTTACTGAAGCCATTGTGGAATATCAATTTGGCTACGTATGGGGATGCAGGTTTACAGGTTTCAAAATCATTAAAGAGAAATGTTCCTCGGGGATTTCAATCTAGCGTTGAAAAACTTATTAAGCTTATAGAAGCAAGTGAGCCGTGGTTCAGAAAACTTCGAGACATAAGAACAAAAACCGAGCATATGGGTGCAACAATTATCACTCCTTTGGGGGTTACGACAGTTAACGGTAAGTTACACAAACAATATCCAAAAGTTGAGAATCAAATTTTAGCATCTGAATTTGTCGATATTGTTTACAATAATGTCTTTTGTTTCCTCCAGGATTTTATTGTATTGTCATTATCGAGTCGTTTTTTCGGAGGATTAGTTCCAGTAGTAACAAATGCTGAAAAAGGGACAAAAAGAAAATTTGGTGTAGCGATAGCTAAAGTTGAATAGGATGTATGAGATCAAGTTTTTGATTAATGACCTCTTCCGTCAATTTGATTATACAATGGTCTTTGTCCTTGATGGTCTTCTTTATACCTTTTAATCCAAAAGTCTTCCCATTCAAGTTGTTTTATTGGGTCGTTTACGATTGAATACTCAATGGTATCGTATACCCATTTCGCTCTTTGAGGAGCATTTATTCTGGACTCAATAACACCTTTTCCTATATACATTATTAAATCGTTATTTCTGTATCGGTATATACCTCTTAAACCTTTGAGATCAGCAGTAGGACTTACAGTGTGTTCAAAAGTAGGATAAAGCTGAGCAAGCCAGAGGCTATTATCATCTGGATCTTGCTGTACTTTGAATTGCCTATGTGTTGGTTTTGGAGACATGGAGATATTTTTAAGAAATTCAAACTGTTCATATAGCTTTTGTGCACCCGTAGCCTTAGTGCGAACATCGTTATCATCAGGGCTATCAGAATAACAAGCGAAAGTATCCCTAAATTTGACTTCTATATCCTTAACATTTGGATCCTGGTAAAGAAATTTAAAACCGATTTTGTACTCGTCAGGATCAATCAGAATTTCAACCCTATTGTATTGGGTTAAGTTTGCTTCTTTGACAAAAAAGGCAGTATAGCCTATGTGTTCTTTACGTAAACTAATCTTGGAGGCTGTACCTCTAAGATAGGAATCCGATCTTTTAACCTTTTGAAATGCCATATTTTTTATTAAAACATGTAAATACCCTCTTGTCAAGTATTTAAATGACTAACACATCTTCTAGCTCAAGGGCTACTACGAGTACGAGAGCTAGCTCAACAGTGTGTCCGACTCCGGTCACCGGTAAGAATTTTTTGAGGCTAGCAAAATTCCCCTAAAAATTTAGGCTTGAACTGGAGAAAATCTTGCTTTAAAGGGCGAAATTAGAGGTTTTAAAAACCATTCCGGTTTGGAGCGGGTAACGGGAATCGGACCCGTATCTCCTCCTTGGCAAGGAGGTATAAAAGCCATTATACGATACCCGCTCGTTGATTAGCAGATATCGTTGACACTTCGTGTCTGACGATACCCGCTTAGGCTTCAATGGATATTATAGCAAATTGTGTGAATTGTATTGATGGTACGATGTTTTCAGGCAATCGAAATTCTACAGATCTGAAAAATCCTCCTCCAAAATTATTGTTTTATTTAATTCTGCTTCGATTGTATTGAGCGAATCATCTCCGCTTACGGCTTGAACCTCTTGGAAAGATTCCATATTAACTTCTCCGGTTTTCTCATCAATTACTTCAGCTGGAGGAGCGACCTGAATATTATCCTCCATTTTATCCTGATCGATTTTCGTGGGATTGGTTAGGGAGTTGAAAGTGAAATATGCCAGTATCATGACTACAATTACTCCTGTTATTAAAAGAATTATCTGTATGGTTTTCATATTATTCAGCCTCCTTTATGGAATCTTTGGCTAACTTAATACTTTCTCTCATCAAAGTGACCGCATTCTTGAATTCTTCTCGGGCCTGATCGGCGATTTCTTTAGCGGCCAATGCTTGATCTCTCTGTGATTCATAATTTTCAGGATCTATTGCAGAAAATTCTGCAACAGCTTTTTCTCCTAATAACTTTGCATTATCCAGCGCTTCTTGGGCTTCGTTAATTTTATTCAATGCCTCTGTAACATCTTTTCCATCGGCGGCCATTGCCTCCAGTCTGCTTTTTATTTTAACGATGAGATTAACGAGCCTTTGGCTGTAAAATCCGAATCTATTGGAGAGCCGTTCGGCATGATTTTGTGCAATATTCGCACGACGTTCCTGCCTGACTTCCTGTCCTTTCTGAATTTTCTCATTTATCTTTTGCACGCGATTTTGGGCATTCTCTGACCTTTGCAAAATCATTTCATCTCGTTCCTTACGACGTTGGGTAGTTTGATCATCTGAATTCTCTTGTGCAAAGGAGGAAGCTGCCGTAATTACGAATAAAGTTAGAATTAGTGAGAGTCCTAAGAAGTAACAGGCAGTCTGTTTCATATAATATAATTTAGTACTTTATGTTGGACTCGGCAAGTTTTTAGAAGGGATAAGATTTTAGATATTTGAGAATTGGAGCGGGTAGCGGGAGTCGAACCCGCGTAATTTGCTTGGAAAGCAAATGTAATACCGTTATACCATACCCGCTAGATAGCAAATCACGATAGGAACAGAAAACATTATAACAAATTCCCTATAACAAACCTCTCAAAATTCTAATAACATCAAATGGAGTCAGATTATCTACCAGAACAAGCGCAGTGAAAATCAATAAAATGATGAAACAGATCCCTACAACAATTTTTCTCCATAAAACAGGTTTTGCTGAACTCGGCAGCAGCCGCATATTTGTGTGAATCAAAATACCAGAAAATACAACCATACAAACTGCGTTAATAACAGCTCCGACGACAATTAAGAATTGCGGCTCTCTGGCACCGGCGAGTAAAACGATTATTCCAAATAAAAGCAGAACCCAGATTGATCCATAGTAAGTTTTTCTTACTTTGTTTGCGGTTGCTTGTCCTTTTGACATTAATACAATATTTTCTGTAATAATTCGCCCTGCTCCGTCTATAACTGCAAGTTGTGTGGCAAAAAGCATTGAAGCCGCAACTAATAAAAGTGCACCAGCTACTAGTGTTCCTGCTGTCGAACTTATAATGTCTGATTGGTTGTAGAGAAAATCAAAGCCTTGTGCGTTTCCGGAAACACCATATGCGGTTGAATACGCGATTACTGCAAGTAGAAGCATTGTAAAAAGTCCTAGGCCCCAGAAAATCAACAAGTGTTCGATGTTTGCCATTCTCCACCATTTATTAAATTTTTCAATTTCTTCTTTTTTGGATTCAAAAGTTACGCCTTGAATATCCACGTCTTCGGCTTTTCCTGTAATTAAGCTGGTTATACGTCCGGCATATTTTCCCATTGCATAACCTTTCTCTTTTACATAAAAGGATTGGGCTAAAAGCATATTTCCACCAGCGCCAGAGTAGGCAAATGCGGCAAGAAAACTCATGAAAGGAAACACTTCAGATTTCGGAAGAAATCGATACCCTTCACCAAATCCTAATATACCCATAAATAAAGCTTTTAGGGCATCCAGAGTTACAACATTAAGGGCCACAAAAATTATAAGAGGAATTCCAATTATAATTAAAACTTTTTGGAATGTTTCTACAGTTTTATATAAAACTGGGCCTAAGGTTAGGATTGCTCCTACCACTAACAACATTGCAATATTTGCTGCTGTTGCATAAGGGAATCCAACTGTATTAACAAGTCCTAGGGGCTTTAAAGCTCCGACTGCTGCTGCCGAAAATGCCGGCCATGACCAAGCGAGAGCAGTTGATAGAACAAACCAGGTCGGTAACCATTTAAATATTCGTGTAAATCCTACAAATATACTTTCGCCGTTGGCTAAGGTATAGCGCTCGATCTCCATATTCAAAAAGAATTGAATTGTGATGCCAAGAACCGCTCCCCATATAATTCCGAGTCCCCAATTTGCCGTTAAATATGGCCATAAAATTAATTCTCCGGTGCCAAGCCCCAGCCCGACTAGTATTAGGCTCGGACCGATCATTTGAATGATTGATTTAGGAGTTTCAGGAAGTACATTCTTTTTCAGCGGGCGGAGTTCCATAAAAAAATTATGCTATGATGCGGAGCATATAGCAAGTGTTGCAAATCTGTCCTATGGAGTGGTGGGATATTTGCCTAACCCTCGAATATTTTTAAATATATTAGCCATGAACTTATAAGCACGCTGCTCCACCAGCCTATAAACGAAACGACAAAACTTACCGTAATCAAATTGCGCAACTTTTTAGGTAAAACTTCCGCCGCCCGCCCTTCTTTTTCCCTCTCAACAAGTCTGGGGCTTACATAAAAACTTAAAATGCATCCATTAGCGATTAGAAATCCGCTTATCATAAACAAAAGCACTGAAATTGAAGGAAAACCTAATGATTGGTATAAAAAATATTCTCCTAATACTTTTAGGGAGATTCCGATCCAAATTAGCACATTCATGACTTTATGTGACCGAATTGCAATTTCTGTCCAATATGAGTTTTTCCTTCCTAAAAATCCCAGCAGGTTTACTACTGTAACACCGCCAAGCCCGATTATGTATCCTGTCAGAGTAGTGAACACGTACAGTGCCGGTAGACTCATATACTAAAATAATATCTTTTTTGATTAAAAATGGCTATGGTTGTTATTTTATCAGCCTAGAATATAGAGCTCTTCTTCTGCTCTAGTTATTCCTGTGTACAGCCAGCGTTTCCACATTTCATCATCTGTTTTTTTAAACCGCTCTTCGAATAAAATTACTTTCTTTGCCTGACTGCCTTGGGCTTTGTGAACTGTCAGAGCATATCCGTAATCAAATAAATCAGCATCTCCTAGAAGTCGGCGCTGATCAGTAAAATTCAAAGATTGCGGATTATTGAATTGAGCTTTGAAAATTGATCCCTTGTATAAGTCTTTTATGCCGTCCATTCTGATTTCGGCTTGATAGAAATCACTTTTTTTATCCGCGCCTTCGATTTTTTCAATTGTACCGAGCATTCCATTTGCAATTTGTTTTACATGATTATTTCGAAGGCAAATTACGCGGTCTCCGGGTTGCGGATGCTGGTCGAAAATTTCGAGTGCTGTACGTATAAAATTATTTAATTTGATTCGGGTTGTGTTGTATCCGCATAAAATCAAAGTATTTGGATTATATGCTCTCAAATATTCCGATAAAGTTTCCTGCGATTCGGGATCGGCCCGATCAAATTTGATTACCGAATTTGAATGACGGCCATATGGAATTTTTCCATCGTTTCTTGCGAGGGCCGATAAATGAATAATCGGATTTCCTTCCGCCTGCCTATGAATTTTTTCAATTTTAATTTGAGGACTCGCCATTAAATTAAAATTCCCGTTTATGGGAGGAAGCTGGCCATGATCTCCAACCGCGATAATCGGGACATCAAAAGACAGTAAATCCTGCCATATTTTTTCATCGACCATTGAAGCTTCATCAATTATTATTAGGTCAGCCTCTAATTCGTCTTTTAATTTCCAGCCCGTTATTTCTTCTTTCTCATTAACCTGAGGAGAATAAATTAACGAATGAATTGTGCTTACCGTATCCTGAAGAAAACTGGAGTCAGTTTCATCAATTTTATTCTGCAGAACACGTGCGGCTTTTCCGGTATAACTGCAAAATGCGACTTTCAAACCTTTTCTGGTTGCATTAAGTTCATTGCGAAAAATTGAAATAAGAGTTGTTTTGCCGGTGCCGGCGTATCCTCCCAATGTTACAAAGGCGGAACGTTTATCAGACTTATACCAATTGAGCAGGTAACCCAATGCCTTTTTTTGGTCTTCAGAAAGTTCAATTTTATTCTTTGCTAAATTGTGTGGAGTTTCAGTGGGCACTTTTTGATTATAGTGTTTCGGGTGAAGTTAGTATATGAAAAAGAAAAAACCAACCCATAGAATTGACAACCTTGCGTTGTAATTACTCCATGGGTTGTAACTTGGCGACCGAATCAATCAGGAGATTCATATATCGTCGGTAGTACTATAAAGAACAGAAAGGCTGCCACTGCTACAACCATACCAAGACCTATACCGAAATCCCACGGATCTAGTGTTCCTTCCATTTCTTTCTTGTATAACCACCAAACTACCTGTGCTACAGAAACAAGCAAAAGCGCGGCTAGGAGTGTTGTTGCAAATTCAACTCGCGACATAGAACCATCCAACCTTTCTATTCTAGAGGAATAAATATTCCAAGCGCGATCAACACTAGTAGGATCCCAAGCAAATCAGGTAACAAAAGCTGAGCCATTGTGTTGCTCATCCTTTATCGTAATAAGAATGACGCGATGTCAATCTCAACTGACTCTAGTGTACCAATAATTAGCTCGTTTTTATCAACGTGTCTTCGGGGTATAAAAAGTGGTTTTCGGCATTTCTCCAAACATCATTCGGGTTTCAGCGTATAGCCAAGGAATAAACGAAAAAGTCAGAAGATTAATCATAATGACGGGACCCTCCAAATATACAAGTAACGTCTTCCACCAATTCCACCCGCCAGGGCGACTATCCTCATATAGCTTTTTCTTGATATATCCTACCGGGATAAAGCTGATTAACGTAATTGTCAAAATCAAGCTTAGAACATTCGGCAAAGCGTAAACTGTCGAGGAATTTCTGAAAGCTACGTTTACCAGAGTAACGAGTGTAAATCCAAATGTAATTAGGAAAACGCTTGTTCGCAAGATCAAATGCCTTTCTATTTTCGAAAATGCCCACAAAATTTTATCCTCAAAATTAGTTTCTTTTCTTAAGATTTTTATCATGTATTTCATGGCGATAACCGAAGTCACGCTTCCCCAGCCCCAGCGGACAAGTTGTTTGTATAAATTTTTGTGAGCGTTTAAATAGGAAGTTCCGCCCGTGGCATCTCCGTAAATCGGAATATAGAATTTTGAACTCGAGAAATCTCCACGCCTTGCATATAAAGCTCTCCAATAAAAAACCGTGTCATCAATCATTGTTGTATCCCAATAATCTGCCGCTATTAAAGTGTCGAGTGCGCAGGAGTAACACGAAAAGGACTCTTTATACAGGGGATTTGAAGTCCAGTTGGAAAGCATGCCCAAGGTAATATTGTGCGATTCGATTCTGGATAAAATCGGGACTTTCCAAATATTGTTGCTGAATAAGTGTACGACGGTTTCGTAAAATCGATTAAATCTTTTTGGATCAGTTAAATATGCGTAAGTTAGGCGCGGCAGAAATTCTTTATGCAAAAGCCAATCGGAATCGTATGTTGTGAAAATATAATTTTTGACGTCCTCCCCTTCTTTTTTAAGCTGTTCAATTGCATGGACCGCGCCCCATTTTCGATTTGGAGATGCAACCCCGACAATTTCTCCGGGGATTCCACGAGGATGAACAAATTGCATGATTCGGGGGAGTTTATCTCCATATTCGGCTTTTATTTTTTCTAACGATTCCTTAACTTCAGCCTCTCCAACTTCTTCTGTGCTTACTGCAACTATAATGTTTTCTTTCGGATAATTCGAATTTGCCAAGGCTCTGAATGGTTCTTTCAAAATATCGAAGCTTTCTTTTACAGTCGGAATCAAAATCAGATGTTTTGTTTCTGCCAAACTATTAGGTAGAGTTCCCTTATTCGGAAGTTCACTGAAATTCAGCTCCTGGCACTTCTTATACCAGTCAACCACAACTTCCTTTTTATATATAAAGTAACCGCGGATAAGTCCGGTAGCATGTGATAAGGCCAAATAAACCCAGTAAACAGCGATGAAAGTTAACAAAAAGGCAGCAGCTCTAGGGAAAGTCAGTCCAAGCCATATTGGCATCAGAAGCATGACCCATGAAGTAAACCCTGGTAGGAACATTAAAAATCTGTCTAGGGGATCTTTTGGATTAATCATGAGAAAAGTTAAGCTGTTAATATTGTATCACCAAATAGCAAGGCTTCTGGTTAATTTGGATTAATCTTCTGTAAAACGTTGTAGGAAAAACCTTTGATATTCATTTTTTTCTTCCTCTGTGGCGTTAGGATTTTGTCTTAGGAATTTTCCCATTTGATATTGACACGATTCGCCAATTTGTGCGGCGGTGTATGGAGATGTTTCTTCATTCCAAAAAATATTTCTACTCTCTTCACGAACCGGAATAAATACGGAATCAGGAAAACCTAAAATTCTATATTTTGTTTGGGGGGATTGTTCGATTTCCCCAGGTTTTACTTCAGTATCTAGTTCTTCATGATCTGGCAGTTCTTCTAATGGGAAATTATCCATATTGCAAATATACATCTTAGCTTGCCAAAAACAATACCTAGTAAAACTAAATTCTCGGGATTATAATTACCAGAGACAAAATGAAGCCCCGAAAAATCGCCATAATAGTAAATCCAGCTGTAGGACAAGATAAGCCAGTTTTAAAAATTTTCAACGATGTATTCACACGAAACAACATTGACTGGGACATATTTATAACTAAAAAGTCAGGGGATGCCAAAAGATTTGCGTATGACGCGTCAGAAAATGGATACGATATTGTTGTCGCTCACGGGGGGGACGGGACTGTCAAAGAAGTTGCTCACGGTCTTTTAGGCAAAACTACTCCGATGGCAATAATTCCCGGTGGAACCGCCAACATCCTTGCCATTGAATTAAATATTCCGTTTGATGTTGCAAGTGCGTGCAATCTGATTTCCAACTGTAAAAATATAAAGACGATTGATACGGGAAATATTAACAATGAGTTTTTCATATTGAGAGTTGGAATGGGATTCGAAGCTGACATGGTTCGTGGTGCGACTCGCTCACTCAAAAATATGATTGGAGGATTTGCATATGGACTATCGGCATTAGGCGCCATATTCAAATCACGAAATTCAATTTATAAAATAAAAGTAGACGGAGTTGAATTTGAAGAGGAGGGTCTTTCTTGTATTGTAGCCAATGCCGGAAATATCGGGATTCCCGGTCTTAGCTTATCCAGCAGAATTAAAATAGATGATGGATTACTCGATGTAATCGTCGTTCAAAACGCAAATTTTTTTAATATGATCCCAAATGCAATTAACAACATTGAGAAATGGGACAAACTGATTTCTCCTTTACTACATTTTTCAGGAAAGGAAATT
>CAYHDM010000012.1:0-14645 GCA_964355455.1 uncultured Candidatus Saccharibacteria bacterium | reverse complement strand
GAAATATCAGAGTTAAAGGATTCACTGCATCTGCCTAAACAAGTTGAATTAGATATAACAAATAAATCTGAATTGAAAGCTGTTTTTGAGAGTTTTGAATTTACTGCCGTAGTTCATTTTGCTGCATTTACAGATGTCGGAAGAGCAGAGGAAGATCGGGAAAACAAAGATGGAACGTGTTGGCGGGTTAATGTGGAAGGGACAAGGAATCTAGTAGAAGCTGTTAAACCTCATAAGGCTCGGATTCATTTTATCCAGATTTCGACAGACATGGTTTTTTCGGGAAGCACTTGGGATCCTGGAGCGTATAAAGAGGATCATTCTCCCGAGCAAGATTCGAACAAAGTTTCGTGGTATGGTTTTACCAAAGCAGAAGCTGAGCGGATAGTTCAAAACACTTTGGGAGCATCCGCAACAATTTTAAGAATTATTTACCCCGTACGTGCTAAGTTTGACGAAAAATTGGACTATATCAGAAAACCCTTGCAATTATACGACAATGGGAAACTTTATCCTCTTTTTACAGATCAGCAAATATCAATAAGTTTTATTGATGAGGTAAGCCAGGTTATCGATAAAATCATAAAAGAAAACCATAAGGGGATCTTCCATGCTGCTTCCTGCGATACGACGACGCCATTTAAACTTATTTCTTATATGATAGAAAAGACCAGAGGTAAAACAAATTCAGTCAAGCCTACAACATTGAAGAGATTCTTTAAAGAAACAGGTAGTTCGTTTCTGCGGTATCCTAAATTCGGGGGGTTGAAAGTTGAAAAAACTGAAAAGGAATTGGGAATTAAGTTTAGTACTTGGAAGGAAGTTGTAAATAAGTTAGTTGAACAAGGATTGGGTAGTTAGATTGATCCGGGTTTATTTTCCTTGATTATCGACCAAATTTCGGGAGCGCCTTCGGCGGGATCAGGAAGATACCATTCACTCCCCCTCGCTCCGTATTTGAAAAAACCTATCCCTATAAGACTATCCTGTTGTTTCAGGTAATTTATCTCGGAAGTAATATTTTCTTCTGTCGGAAGATACCATAGAGGAGGTTCTTTCCAAGATCCAAGAGCGATAATAATTCTAGTGTCGGGGTCAATCGAAAGTAGTGAAGAAATTGCTCGTGAGCTAACTGTGGCGACAAAATCTTCATAATAATCTTCAACGTTGCTGTAGGCATTTACCATTACGATGTCAGCGGTTTCATTGCCAAATGGATTGCCCTCTCTGAAAAAATTATCTTCAAAGTCGTAGAAAAACCAGCCGTTCATACGAATCATTACAGGATGAGTAGGGTCCGTCGACTTAACATCTTTGTAGGCAGATTGCAGTTGACTCAAACTCAATTTTCCGATTCCGTCTTCCACATTAGGAAAAGTAGAACCGGCTTCGTTTGAAATATCCCAGGCGTAAATAGCCGGATGCCCTTTCCATTTGTTGATCCACGAAACGACTTTATCTTTATTCCATAGCGGTGTTTGAGTTTCCGGATAACTTTCCTGATCACACTCGTATCCCCATTCTGCTTCCCCTGCCCCCGCGGGCATAATAACTTTGATACCGTACTCCGTGCTTTTGTCAAGAAAATAGGAAACATCACTATCACTTGCACAAATATCAAAGTTACCTTCAATTACATCGATTCCGGCTTCTTTAATAAGCTTAAAGTCATTATCCTTCAAACCAAAATTGTCCATGTATGCTTCGCCCACATCTTTTAGTATCCATAATTTTGAATTGCTTAGTGTTTTTGCTGGATTAGTGTCGGGGGCGGAATAGTCGGAAGGTTTGTTGGTTAAAAAAATTCCGGAAAGAAAAACAATAATTGCCAGGAAAGCTACCGGAAGTGATTTTGCCATTAGTTGGTGATCAGCTTAACAGAATCTATGTAAATAAGACTGTCTGTGCCTCCACCAACATAATAATACTGAAGACCAATTCTTTCCACATTTGCACCTGTAGGAGTATAGGTAATGTTTATAACTCCTTCCTGAGGAGAACTTACCATCCCTTTCCATTGTCCGGAAATCCAATTATCGGCTGCATCGTATTCATCTATATAAAATCCGAATTCAGATCCGACGGTCTCAGCCTTAACATATTGACTCCACGTATAAATCTTTGTTGGATCAATTAGGATATGATCACTGAAAAGATGTGTTCTTGAGGTCCCTGTAAGCTTAACCGAATGAGCTCCATCATGAGTGAAAAGAGTATCTATTACCCAATCAATGGTTTGTCTGATCCAATTTTGTGCCCATCCGGTACCGTCAACTTGTTCGAAACTCGGATTTACTACAAGGTTTACTTCAGGAACTGGACTGGGAGTAGGTGTTACACTTTCAGTCGGAGTTGGTGTTGGTGTCGGACTTGATTCATCATTTAATGAATAATTATCCGCATAAACCGTACCCTGACTTAATGAACTAAGGTAGGTTTGAATGCTTATTTGATTAACTGCAGCGGAAATTGGAGTGTAAACTCTGGAATATTGTTTGATCTGTCCAGGAGCAACGAGCCCGAACCACTGTCCGGAAATCCAATTTCCGTTTACATCATATTCGTCCATGTAAAAACCAATTTCTCCTGCGAGAAGTGAATTTGCATTTACAAAAATCGACAAATCATACTGGTGCCCATAAGATACAGGAATTTTTTCACCAAAAAGATGAACATTCCCGCTATTGCCGGAATTAAATTTAATCGAGTTTAAAGGATAGGGTAATGATCCGTTAGTGTTCGAGTCAACCGTAACATAATTTGTATTATCAGTACTCCAATGAGCTAATCCTTCTTCTTCAAAACTCGAATTAGCAATCATATTAGGTCCTGGAATAGGTGTGGGCGTTGGAGTTGGTGTCGGTGACGGACTTCCAGATGGTTCGGGTGTCGGCGTCGGTGTTGCAGCATCAAGATTGTGCAGATTAACATTGTCGATATAAGCAGTCCCGTTTGATCCAGCAGTAAGGTAGATTTGAACGCCCAGTTTCTTTACGAGATTGGATGTTACCTTATATAACTTAGTGAAATATCCTACGGCATTGTTTGCAACTTTTCCGATCCATTGTCCTGATATCCAGTTTCCAAACCGATCATATTCATCTATGTAGAATCCTAATTCGCCTTGAGTAAGCCCAATCGTGTTGTAAAACGCTTCCAAAAGATAGTTTGCCTCAAAGTTCGCATCAACCAAATCGGCGAATAAATGTCCTGACTCGGTTGCGCCCGTTAATTTTATGGAATTTTGAGGATCACCGTACGCTCCGCTATTGTTGGAATCAAGCAATACTTGTGTTGCACGATCAGTCGTCCAACCTGAGTTTCCGCTTGCGAAGTCAGAATTTGTCAGTACACTAACACCAGGTATTTTCAGTGCTTTGTCAACTCGTACAATTTTTATCCCGGAATTTTTTATGTAGTCCGCTATCGTTGTAAAGTCGACGACCGATACATTATATTCATATTGGTTAGCAACAGGTCCGCCCATATGAAAAACAAGAATAAGCCATCGGTTTTGTGCTATTGCCTCGTTAACCCATCCTTGCACGATTGCCGGTGTAACTCCTTCTTCGACAGATTGAATCATTAAAATCCCCTTGTTGTATGGAAAAGTGTTTAAACCGTCTCTATCGGCAAAACCTCTGTGCGAATCATAATATTTGAGGATTTGTGTTAAAACACTATTGTTATATGCTCCGTAAGGTGTTGCAAAATTTAAGACAGTTAATCCATGGCTTTCTAGAGTTGTTTTTGAATTTGTGAGTTCAGCAATAATTTCCTCTTGAGTCAACAAAGGTAGTTCGGGATGAGACACTGTGTGGCCGCCTATTTCCCAGCCGTAATCATTCTGAAGACTTTCTACTTCTTGCCACGTCATCATTGTTTGTCCGTCATATGTTCCACCTATTAGGCCAGATGAAATGTATATTGTGGCAGGTATAGATCTTTCCGAAAGGATAGGAAGCGCGTATTGATAGGTAGACGCAAAACCGTCATCAAAGGTGAATGAAACCATTGCTGAAGAACTTGCTTCGCTTTGAGCTTTTACCACTAAGACAAACCGGCTTAGGGCAAAAAGCACCAAAGTTATAAAAATCACTACAAATGTTATTATTCTACTCAATATTTTGTTCATTACAGTTAGTTTCAGAAATTTCGACTAACTTTGCTCTTACAATAAAACGCTTCTGAGAAAAACTTCCGTCACAAGTAACTAGAGTTAAAGTCGGTTCGGCAGTAGAGTAAAATACATCGACCTTATCGGGGACAGTTACAGATGAGTATTCTACACTATAAGTTGCTTTGTGTAAAGTTCCGTAAATACTTATAGTATCTCCAACTTTAAGATTTTTAATGTCCGCAAAACCTTTCTTTCGGTCGTGAGCAAAAAGCCCGACGTTACCACTTTCAATACTCACGAGATTGGTGCCCTCAGCATAATTTGCAACGCCGGTATTAACCTGCCATGTACCTCCTTTTAAGGGTACAGAAACGACTGGCAAATCAATACCTACCTTGTCAATAATAATTCTTTTTGGGATAAACTTTACTTTTTCTTCGGCGGGTTTTTCGTTATTGCAGGGTTTGATTAAGTTTTTCGGAGAAGATGACAACAAATCCTTCTCCATTTCTTTCTCGTCTGGTATTTTGCCGAATATTCCGTTCATCAGTGATAATATTTGGATTAAACTGATAACAACGACTACACTAGCTCCTATTAAATAAAGGAGTTTTCTAACCCTTTTTTCTTTCTTTTTTCTGGCCATGACTTTATTTAACGGTTTGCCAGGAAACGAATTGCAGACGCAATCAAATAAACCAGGCTGACTATGCTTATGGCAAGAAGCCCATAAACAATTAGAGGATGGGCTTTTTCTGCCAATAGGAAAGTAGCCGCGGTCGTAGCAGGAAGAACCGTTGCTGCGCCCATTACTCCACCTCTACCATAATCTGTCATATATTTTCACCACCTTTCTATAAATTGCATCCGTTAAGTAGTCTGGCACTTAACGGCAAACTGTGAGATGCTGAAAGCTATCTCACAGGGACTGACGAGTACCCCATGAAAGGGAATACCCTGCCTTTCCGAAAAAAACTAAACCAACTTTATAAATTTTCAAAATAAAATTCACTTTTCGGGAGAGAGTTCCCAATAGTTTGTTATAGACAAAAAATAAGTAAGTACCCAAAAGTACCAAAGTCAGAAAATTACTGTATATAAATTCGGGGATAAGAGACAATTTAATAATCCAATCAACTCTATCTTTTTGTGAATATGTCAAAAACGTTAAAAGGTTGAAAGCATTTGCTGCCAAAAAGTTAATAACAGACAGAATAAGCAACAATAAAATAAGTGTCGGATTGCCGTTATATGAACGTGCAAAGATGAAAGAAAAAATAACTAAAGTAAAAAGAGATATAAACAAAAAGTGTCCGAAAAGGTCCTGAAAAACCGTAGGAATGTTCTTCCAATAATTTCTTAAGACCGTCAGTCCTCCGTAGACCCAGCGTACTCTTTGTTTCCATAAAGAGCCTAAATCCTCAGGTACCATTGTCCAGGCTTCAGTATCTTTTGCAATACTAACCTGCCAACCTTTAGACTTTAATTTTGCAGTCAAGTCGTAGTCCTCAATAAGATGTCCGGTTGTAAATCCGGAGGCCTCCCTGATTGCTGCGTACCTGAAGGCAGTTAACATTCCCGGCATTACAAGCGGACCTTTTAAAAATCCATTGTCAGAGATCTTCGTTATATTAAAGTTGTGGTATTCGAATGCCTGCAATCGGGTAAGTAAATTTACATTCTTGTTTTTGACTTTGGCAAGAGTGCAAACTGCTCCCATTGTCACTTCGGAGTACAGACTTTTTATCATTGCACGAATAGTTTTTCTGGTAAGAATAACGTCGTCGTCCAATGTTATAACAATGTGCGGTTTTTGCTCTAAAGCGATGGAGACATAGTCGAATCCATAGTTTAGAGCACCGGCTTTAAGTCTATTTACCGGTGTACGGAGATAAGTTACTCGGGTATTAAGACGCGCAAGCTGTTTAATTTTCTTGATAATTTTGAAATTCTTGCATGAACTGGGAGTCGAATCGTCGACTACTACGATCATCATATCTGGATACCATTTTGTCATGTTTTTAATTAACCTATAAGTAATCATTTTAGGTTTGTAAGTAGGTATAATTGCAGCAACAATTTTTTTGTCAAGAAACTCTTTACTGACTTTTAAGTTTTGGTGTTTTGGAATAAAAAAACTTACGGGGGACTCCGCTAGTTTTTTCAAAGGTCTTGAGGTGTTGTAGTTCATTTGATAAAAACAAAGACCCCGTATCAAAAGCATACGGGGCAGATCCTCCGACCTGGAGGTGTTGAGGCGGTATTATATACTATAAGATGTATATTTGCAAGAATTAGTTTGTTATAGTTATACCGTAAACTACATTGTCTTCTTTAAACTTATTTTTTTCTTGAATTTGATTCTCGTAAACGGAATATGCAGATGTCACGATTCGAAATGGAATTTCGGATAGTTGTGTTTTAACTTTATGATACTTATAATTTTGTTTTTATTGTTCATAACCTCGAATATAAAGATGTAAAGTATCCGTATGAAGTTTACCTTGTTACCCAAAATTCGGTGGATTGAAAGTTGAAGCGACAGAGTAAAAACTTGGGAAACGATCGAAATAATCCCTCACTTTAGCCTATAATATCTGCTGATTTACTTCTAATGTTGAAATAGTCAATATCTCCTAGTATAATACCTTACGCTTCGAAAGAATCTAATTAGAACCTGTCTAGATTTTTTTCGTGGTTAAATTTTATTGCTATAATGCCCGAACTAGATGTAGTTATTCCTGCTCATAACGAATCCGATAATATTATTGAATTATTGGTAAGGCTCGAAAGAGCTTTGGATAATGCTGGGATAGATTACAACATTATTGTAGTGGATGATCACTCCACGGATGGTACGGATAAAAAGGTAAGAGAGTATAAAGAAAAATACTCCCGATCATCAATTATCTATGCTTCATCTATTGGAGACGCTCAAAGTGGTGAGAAAGTTACACTTCTCCATAAGAAAGGTACGCAGGGAAAAGCAACTGCAATTTTAGAAGGCGCTCGTGAGGGTCATTCGCCTTACGTAGCAATGATTGACGGAGATTTACAGTATTCCCCTGAAGTGGTACCTCAGATGTTTAAGTTGGCGAAAAGAAATGGAGTAGCTGTGGCCAATAGAAAAAAGAATGGAACAAGATTTTTAAGAAAAATGGGCTCAAAAGTCAATCGGTTAATTTTCGAAAGGATGCTACATGGTTTTAAGTGTGATACGCAATCCGGCTTGAAAGTATTCAGGAAAGAGATAATCGAACACATTAGTGAAAAGGATGTTACTCCTTGGACTTTGGATATGCTTCTTCTTAAAACTGGAATTGAATTAGGCTTTAAAATCGCCACATACGATATTGAATTTACCAAGAGGAAGAAAGGTGCATCAAAGATTCATTTTTTTAAAGCCGGTGTAGAAATTGCAAAAGCGTCAGTTTCACTCAAACTGAAAAAACCGCGCGTCTATCAAATTCAACCAACCGGTAAAGTTTATCCCGTGGGAGCCGGCGTGGCATATAAAGGAAAAAGATTTATTACTCACACCCTTTTATCTCACCACCTGTCGGCAGTACATACGCTAAACTCTTGGCAAAAGTTGGCTTTCGTCTTTGGGATATTGCTTTTAACCGTGCTTTTTTATCTCAATCTGAAAGCAACGGCAATAGCACTCGTTGCGCTTCTTTCTCTGATCTATTTCATTGACCTTATTTTCACCTTAAAGATTCTGCTGAAATCTCTACATTTTCCTCCGGAAATACAAGTTTCCGACGAAGAGCTGAAAGCACTGGATGAAAAGAATCTCCCGACATACAGCATTTTGTGTCCTTTATATAAAGAATCGGAAGTCTTGCCTCAGTTTATTGATGCACTATCCGATCTTGACTGGCCCAAAAGTAAGCTTGATGTGCTTCTTCTTTTAGAAGAAGACGATGAAGATACCATTACAGCAGCGAACTCTCTATCACTTCCTGAATATGTGCGGGTTTTGATTGTGCCCCACTCACTTCCAAAGACAAAACCCAAAGCATGCAATTACGGATTAGCGCATGCAAAAGGTGAGTACTTGGTGGTATACGATGCGGAGGACAGACCTGAATCAACTCAATTAAAAAAGGCCTTCCTTGGATTTAAAAAATCCGACCCCAATGTAGTTTGTTTACAATCAAAGCTTAACTACTACAACCCGAACCATAACCTCCTTACCCGACTGTTTACAGCCGAATACTCTTTGTGGTTTGATCTCGTGTTACCCGGTCTCCAGTCAATTGAATCGGTAATTCCTTTAGGAGGAACAAGTAATCACTTTAGGATGCAAAAACTGCGGGAGCTGAACGGTTGGGATTCCTTTAACGTTACCGAAGATTGCGACTTGGGAGCACGGCTTTTCAAAAAGGGTTACAAAACCGCCCTTATTGATTCAACAACCTATGAAGAGGCAAACAGCCGTTTAAAAAGCTGGATAAAACAACGTTCCCGTTGGATAAAAGGCTACATACAAACCTACCTGGTACATATGCGGGATCCGCTGAAATTTCATAGGGAGTTTGGTTTCCAGGCTCTTATCTTCCAGCTTGTGGTAGGAATGAGAATGATTTTTATTCTCATTAACCCGGTTCTTTGGGCCGCGACAATTTCTTATTTTACTATGTATAAATTTGTTGGACCTCAAATTGAAGCGCTCTATCCTACCCCGGTTTTTTATATAGCGGTTATTAGTTTAGTGTTTGGCAACTTCGTCTACTTTTACAACTACATGATTGGTTGCGCCAAAAGGGGTCAGTGGTACTTGATTAAGTATGTCTTTCTTGTGCCGTTTTACTGGCTGGCGACAAGCTTCGCGGCAGTAGTTGCATTTTATCAGCTCTTTGTAAAACCCCATTACTGGGAAAAGACACAGCACGGATTTCATCTTGATAAGAATAAAAAGATTCAAGAAGAACCGGCAAGAATTTTGCCAAGAATTAACTTGAGCTCCGACTTTGTAGGCGCCGGTATATTGATTGCCGCAAATGTTTTGGCGAATTTTTCAAATTTTGGCTACAACGCATACTTGGGAAGAGAGGTGGCAATAGAAGAATTCGGTACTGTTTCACTAATTAGTAACATATTTACACTTCTTGGAGTTCTTACTGGTGCTTTCGGTAAAACAGTTACTTACAAGACTGCATACCTCTTGGGTAAATTTAAATTTCCCATATCTGATTTCTTGGACAAGGTAGAAAAGAAATCATTCTTTACATCGATTTTGCTTACCCTTATTTGGACCTCCTTGATACCTTTGATGAGTTTCTATTTCAAAAGCAGCATTTTGCCTTTTGTAATATTTACGCCGGCACTTTTTATAAGTTTTGTATCATCTACCTATTCTGGTTATTTATCAGGAAACTTACTTTTTACTACAATTGCGGCCCTTACAGTTTTTGAATCTTTGGTTAAGTTAGTAGCTGCAGTAATTTTTGTAAAAGTAGGTTTACCCGAATTAGTTTATGCTTCAATTCCGATATCACTGTTTTTGTCATTTTTAATAAGCTGGTTTGCTATTGGAAGAATTAAAAAAGCAGAGCTGCCGTTAAAATTATCATTTAATCTTTCTTTTCCAAAAGGATTTTACATAACGTCTATTCTTACAAAATTATCAAGCGTTGCCTTTTTGTCTTTTGATATCGTGCTGGCCAAGCTTTACTTGGAACCAAAAGCGGCTGGAGAGTATGCCTTATTATCTTTATCCGGAAAGATAATCTACTTTTTAGGAGTATTGTTTTCACAGTTCATTGTTCCTGTTATCAGCAAAACCGAAGGGGCCCAGAAAAATTCTAAATTTGTTTTTTACAAGCTTTTGGGGATATCAACTTTGGCAAGTCTAGCAGGATTTGTAGCAATTGGCGTATTTGGTAAATTTACAATTCCATATCTTTTTGGAGAAAAATCATTAGGCATTACCCAATATCTTCTTCTTTATTCCTATGCAATTTTTAGTTTTTCGGTTGCATCAAGTGTAATAATTTACCACCAGATCAAAAGACATTACCTTTTTCCAATAATAGGAGTCTTGGTTGCGTTTTATCAGGTATATCTTATTTCTCTGAATCATGAGAGCGTTTCTGATATTACAGTAGCAGTTGCGACTTCTTCACTGGTTCAATTCTTTTTGGTTGGATTTGCTCACATTTTCTATAGGCATCTACATACGCTTTATGTTAATTTTAAGGATTTTCGATATTTGTTTGCTCCACTTCAGATAGCTAAAGCTTCCGAGGGAAGGCTTAATATTTTGGTTTTTAATTGGAGGGACTTAAAACATGTATGGGGAGGGGGAGCAGAGGTGTATGTTGAAGAAATTGCTAAACGGTGGGTTAAAGAAGGTCACGCCGTTACGTTATTTTGCGGAAATGACGGTAAAAATAAAATGAATGAAAAAATCTCGGGGATTCAGATAATACGACGCGGAGGTTTTTATACTATTTATATATGGGCGTTATTATATTACCTACTCAAATTCAGAGGTAAATTTGACGTAGTTGTCGATTCAGAAAACGGAATTCCCTTTTTTACCCCGCTTTATGTTTCTGTTCCTGTTGTCTTACTTATCCACCATGTTCATCAGGATTATTTGAGGGAGCAAGCTCCGTTTCCAATTTCTCATATTTCTAAATTGCTTGAATCTCGTCTTATGCCATATGTCTACAAAGGAAGTGAAATAGCAACAGTTTCCGAGTCCTCGAAGAAAGATATTGTTAGCCTTGGATTTAAGAAAAAACATATTGAAGTAATAAATCCGGGGATTAATATTAGAGATTATAAAAAGCTAAAGAAAACACAAAGCCCTACTTTTATATACGTCGGAAGGCTAAAACCGTACAAAAATGTTGATGTTGCGATTAAGGCGATAGCACTCCTTAAGGACAAATACAGCCAAATTAAACTAATTATTGCAGGCAAGGGTGAATCTGAAAAGTATCTTCGAACACTCGCTCAAAAGCTGGGCGCTAGCGATCACGTTGAATTCCACGGGTTTGTAACAGACCAACAGAGGGTAACTCTCTTTGCCCAATCTTGGGCAGCAATCCAGCCCTCGTCATTTGAAGGATGGGGAATTACGGTTATCGAAGCAAATGCTTCAGGGACCCCCGTTATAGCCTCGAAAATTAAAGGACTTTCTGACTCTGTTGTTGATGGTAGGACAGGACTTTTGGTTCCTCCGTGTGATGAAAAGATATTAGCCAAAGTGATGGGAGAACTTATCAAGTTTGAAGATTTTAGACATGAGATTTCGGAAAATGCTTATGAGTGGTCAAAAAATTTCAGCTGGGATAAAAGCTCAAAGGAATTTTTGAAAGTTATATTTAGAACTCTTGAAACAAAACGCGACATTGTATTTGTTCGCAAGCCTGCCTTGACAGAATCTGACTAAATGAAAAATCTAACACAAAAGTTTAAAAAGAAGGTTGTGTCACACAGGCGTGTCTATGGCATGATTTCAAAAATAAGAGGATCAATAAAAAGATTCCTTGCTCCTAGGGATAAATATCGGATTAAGACGGGATCAGTTATGCCATTAAGTACAAAATTCGGTATGGATCGCGGAACGCCGATTGACCGCTATTGGATAGAAAAATTTCTTAATGAAAACCGCAAATATATAAAAGGTAGATGTCTTGAAGTAACAGATAATTTCTATACAAAAAAATTTGGAAAAGGGAGTGTAAAAATCGGTGACGTATTGGACGTCGATAGAAAAAATAAATCAGCAAATATTTACGGAGATCTAAAAAATTTAAAAGGCATTGTAGAGGATGAAACTTATGATTGCATTATATTAACCCATGTTTTGGGGTTCATTGATGACTTGGACTCAGCGGTATCTGAAATTTATAGAATCTTAAAAAAAGGAGGCGTTGTTTTGGTTACAACTGCGTGTTTTAGTCCCACATATAAAGACTCCAGAAACTTTTGGAGGATACTTCCCGAAGGGGCAAAATACTTATTCAGTAAGCATTTCGGGATCAATAATGTGTCAGTTTCATCCTATGGAAATGTTCTCGCAGGGCAATGCTTTTGGGTCGGTATGTCTCAGGAAGATCTTAGCAAAGAAGGGTTGGAATACAACGATCCGCAGTTTCCCTGCATTGTAAAAGTGTGCGCAATCAAAGAAGAAAACCATGACTAAAAAATACTCTGTAACCATCGGGATTCCTGCTTACAACGAGGAAAAAAATATAGGAAATCTATTAAATCAGCTTATAAACCAAAATATAAGTTGTGGGGTTATTGAATCTATTATTGTTGCCTCAGACGGCAGTATTGACAAAACCGCACAAATTGTAAAAGGAATTAAGGACAAAAAAGTTTTCCTTATTAACGGCAAGACAAGGCATGGAAAAGCATACAGACAAAACCAGATAGTCAAAAAAACACGATCGAATGTTTTGGTATTATTGGACGCGGACACTTCGATTAAGGACAGCATCTTTTTAGAAAAGTTAGTAAAACCTATTGTTGCAAAAGAGGCGGACCTTACTTCCTCTACGCTTATCGAACTTCCCGTGAGAGGTTTTCTTGAGAGGGTGCTGGCGGTAAGCATGCAGCTTAAGAGAGTACTTTTCGCATCATTTAAAAATGGAAACAACATTTATAACTGCCACGGTCCGGCTAGAGCATTCAGCAAGAAGGCTTGCCGTTTGTTGAATTTTATAGAAAGCGATGGAGAAGACATGTATTCGTACCTTGTGTGCGTAAGAAAAGGACTGAAGTTTTTATATGTTTCCGATGCACAGATTATGTATCGTCTTCCTTCAAACCTTAAGGATCATACCAAGCAAAGCATGCGATTTTTTCTCTCAGAGAAAAAGTATGAAAAATATTTCAATAGCGGCTTTGGAAAAAAAGAGTTTAGCATTCCTCTTTACGTTTTTTTCATAGCTTTTGCGAAGGCGCTGCCAATCATCATAAGGAATCTTCCTTATATCGTAGTCTATATTTTTATTTTTCTTTACACCAAAGCAAAGGTAAGTTTTGGAAAGAAGTATGGCGAAATGTGGCAGATTGCCTCGTCCAAATCGTTGTGAAAATAAAACTTATATGAGAAAAGAGATTGACGTTATCGTTAAATATTTTTATCCTGTCGCAGCCGGGATAGAAACAAATATTTTAGAGACCTATTCAGTATTGGTCAAAAAAGGCTGGAATGTGACTATTCACACCTCAAAAGATACATATCTTGATAAAAACAGTCTCTCTGAAAATGAGACTATCAGGGGTTTGAAAGTGAAACGATACCCCTTTAGATGGTGGGGTTTTTGGCCAAAGATTGATTGGGACAACGCTGGCCTGGTGTGTCTTCATAACTTTGACATATTCCCGCATTTTGAGATTTTGCTTTTCGTTTTATTCAAGAAAGTACTGGGGAGAAAGAAATTTGGCGTAGTTTTGACTCCCCACGGCGGATTTAGTTTGAATGATTCCTGGAACGTTTTCCCTTTCTGGCAAAGAATCATTAAGAAGACCTATCACGTAATACTTGCTCCAAAACTAGTAAATTTTTCGGTTGATAAGATCCGCGCGGTATCCGAATGGGAAAAAATTGAAATGATTAAAAAAGGCATCAAACGAGAAAAAGTGACAGTAGTGTCAAACGGAATAGAAAATGAAGCTTATCGTAATGTGGAGAGGTTGGTAAGCGCATCCATAAGGTCTCAAGTTAGAAAATGGGGTAATTACATTATTCAGGTCGGACGTGTATATCCGATCAAAAATTACGAAACAGCAATTCGGGCACTTACGCTAATTCCTAAAAGCATAAAGTTCGTGATAGTCGGACCGGTAGAAAAAAATAAGTTTCCGAAGTATTGGGACAATCTCCAGAGTCTGATAACACAATTAAAACTTACAGAAAGAGTAATTTTTGCAGGGGTGATAAGGGGAGTTGATAAATACTACGCGATGAAACACGCGCGTCTAATGGTTCATATGGCACTGTGGGAGAGTTTTTGCAATGTAGTCCACGAAGGAATGTCGCAGGGTCTTCCGATAGTCGCAGCCAATAATACTGCATTGCCTCTTTTGATAAAAGACGGGGTAAACGGTTTTCTTGTCGAAACATATGACTACAAAAAAGTGGCGAAAATGATTAACTTCATTTTGGATAAGAAAAATTCAGAGGCGATTAAAAAAATGGCAAAAGCAAACGTTTTATTTACCAAGGATAAGACCTGGTCGAAAACGGCTGAAAAAATGGAAATATTATATTCGTCTCTTTTGCTTATACATAGCACAGGTGAGGAAGTAAGAAGTAAGACAGATGCTAAGTTGAAAGGAGTATATCTATGAGAAAACTTATTCAAATACTTTTTCCGGTCTATCGTTTTTATTATCACATTTTTTCATCGGTAAGAATTAATTTTTATATGTGGGGATTAAAGCTTAAACTTGTGCATTTGGGTAAAAGCTCTCGGATATATTATGCCCATATAGTTGAACCCTACAATGTATTGATTGGGCACCATGTGTATATAAATAAAAACTGCTACAT
>CAYHDM010000011.1:10630-15060 GCA_964355455.1 uncultured Candidatus Saccharibacteria bacterium | reverse complement strand
TAGTTTTTTTTCGGGTTTTGGGTTAGATGCGTTGGAGGCGTCAGCCGGTACAGCATAATCTTCACGGATTGCGTGTAAAATCGAGTTCTTCGCATGATCTACGTGACGCATTATCGTCACGATAGGAGGCCGAAAGCTCATATTTTCTGTGGTTTTTATAACAGTTTCCTTCTTTTGTTTTTTCATATGCCTTTGTTTCCGTTAACATTTTCTGCCTTAAATTATTGATTGCTTTTTACAACGGCCTCGGATGAATCGCCATCAGAAGTTTCTTCTTCTGCTTTAACCTCTTCCGGGGAAGCCTCAACTCCGCTTCCGTCAATGTTTATTCTCCACCCTGTTAATCTTGCCGCCAACCTTGCGTTTTGACCTTCTTTCCCGATTGCAAGCGATAACTGATCCTCTGAAACCTTAACTTTTGCTGTTCTCGTTTCGATCTCTAAAGTTACGTCGTTAACATGGGCCGGAGCCAAAGCTGCTGCGATAAACTTATCGTCATCCGGGCTATAATTTATGATATCGATCTTCTCACCGTTTAATTCGTCAGTGACAGCCTGAACACGAATACCTCTTTGTCCGATGCACGCCCCCGAGGGATCTATCTTGGGATCACTTGATGAAACTGCGATTTTAGTTCTTTCACCGGCTTCGCGGGCAATACTTTCAATTTTGACAATTCCATTGCCCATTTCCGGGACTTCCTGCGTGAATAATTCTCTAATAAATTCCGGGTCTTTTCTTGAAACTATGATATTTGAGCCGAATCCCTTTGAGTCTTCCCTTACATCTTTAATTAAAACTTTGTATTTCTGGTTAACCGAATACCTTTCTGACCTAATTTGCTCGGATTCGGGCATTATTGCCTGGGTTTTACCGATATCCATAATTACTGTATCGCGGTCAATTCTGAAGATATAACCTTGGACTATTGTCCCGATTAATCCTCTAAACTCGTTTGCGATGGATTCTTTTTCGGCTTCTCTTATTTTCTGTAAAATAACCTGTTTGGCTGTCTGTGAGGCGATACGTCCAAATCCGGCAGGTGTAACATCCTTGCCATCACGCATAATTTTTACCTCTCCTGTTTCCGCATCAATCACCGCAGAAACGTTATTATCAACGTTTTCATCTAGTTCGGGGTTATCCTTATGATATGCCGCAATCAAGGCCTCTTTCAGAGTCGCTAATACGTCTTCCGGTTTTATATTTCTTTCGCTTGCGACCTGATTTAAAGCCGCTGTAAATTCTGTTATTGCCATATTAAAAAAAAAGGTGAGCATTACCTCACCTAATTACATATACTATGCCAGTATTATACTACGGGAAAGCCCAAATAAGAAACCTGCAGCCAAGATATATCACTCAAATCCATGTTAGAATAGTTTAAATGGAAAAACTGTTTCAGAAATTGAGGTCAATTACTTTCGACTTCAATGGCAAAATAGAAAACGAGAGTTTACGCAGATTCCTCCATATATTTACCGAAATGGGCAGTACCATTGGGGCAATTCTCATAATCGGCATACTAACTTACATAAGCGGAGTCAACGTACTATATGTTTTTGTCCCTATCTATCTGTTCCAATTGTTAATTGTTGAAGCATTAAAAATTCTTTTTAGAAAACCAAGGCCTGCTTCTCACCAGCATAAAAATTTATTCGGAATAAGAATAACAAGCGGATCGTTTCCGTCAGGACATACTTCGAATATCTTTTCTTTATGCTTTTTGATTTCGAACTTTTACCAATTAAATATTCTTTTGACACTCGCAGTTTTTGCGGTCGCCGGGGTAATAGCTTTTAGCCGTATTTTACTGGGACGCCACTATACAATTGATGTGGCAGCCGGGGCACTCTGCGGCTTAGCTTTTTCCGTAATCGGAGCAATGCTTCTCCCCAATTTGCTCCGCTTCACACTTTAGAATGCTGGTAGATTCACACGCACATTTGGCTCATCCATATCTGGAAAATAATTTGGACTTTATTATTTCTAGTGCCTTAAAAGGTGACGTTGACAAAATTGTAACAATCGGATGCACAATAAAAGAAACCAAAGCTTCAATTAAAATTGCCGAAAAATATGAGGGTATTTACGCAACAGCGGGGCTGTATCCCAGAGATTCACGGGAAGACTCCGAGGCAGATTTATCTTTAGAGGAGAAACTTCAGGCAATAAAAGAGCTGAGTTCACATCTAAAGGTTGTTGCAATTGGCGAATGCGGCCTGGATTTTTCCGATGTCCTTCCATATGAAATTGATCGCGGAAAGAAAGACCAGTTTGAAAGGTTTGAGAGGCAGATTTTACTCGCAGAGGAAACAAAAAAGCCTTTGATTATCCACTCAAGAAAGGCAAAGGAAGAAACAATTAATACGATAAAAGCTTATGGCAAACCCATAAAGGCTGTATGGCACTGTTTTTCCGAAACTTCTGATATCGCAGAAAAAGCCTTGAGTTTAGGGCTTATTCTCTCTTTTACAGGCAATATAACATATCCAAAAAATACTGAACTGCGGGAAATAGTAAAGATTGTTCCGATAGAAAAAATAATGATTGAAACAGATTCGCCGTATTTAACTCCATATAAAGCGAGAGAGGCTAAGGTAAAAATCAACGAGCCACGATATGTTAAAATGGTAGCAGAAGAAATCGCATCAATTAAGGGAATTTCATTCGATGAAGTCGCAAGAATTACGAGTTCGAATGCTTCGGAATTTTACATTTTCGCATAGCGAAAATGATAGCTGAGCGAAGCGAAGCATCCTTTTTCTGAAGCGGATATAATCACGTCTAATCTTTAATAATGAAAAACATTTTCAGCTTTGTAAAATTTCCAAAACTTTCGACCCAATCATTCTTTCAAAAAGCAAAGTTTATGAATGGAGTTCACTGGCTCTACCCTGCAAATATGGTGATAGTTGCCGCAGGCTATATTTATCTGTTCAATTCGCAGGGACAGCTTCCGGATAGTGTTCCCCTTTTTTACTCACTGCCCTGGGGAGAATCCCAATTGGCTCCGTCCTATTACTTATGGGGATTGGCACACGCGGCACTTCTTCTTCTAATATTTAATATTGTCCTTTCTTTTATAGAGTTTACTAAAAATAATTTTACCTTGAGCAAGTTTTATGGATATGTTTCATTAGCTTCATGCGGAATATTAATTTCCTATCTCATAAGAATAATCACGCTAGTCGAATATTATCCGGTTGTTTTTCCTAACTGGGTTAAAATAATCGCGATTCCCCTTTTGGCAGGAATCATTGTCACTTCACTCGTTACTCCGTTTGTTATACGTTTCGCGAGAAAATATGGCTTTATGGATGATCCTCTACGTCATAGCCACCCCGGCATGCTGCTAAAACATCCGACACCACGGACAGGAGGTCTCGCATACTTTCTCGGACTTTTAATTCCTTCGCTAATTCTCCTGCCGATTTTCAGCAGTCAGAAACTAGTAGGAATTTTTCTGGCCGCAGGATTATGCGTATTTATGGGGTTAAAAGATGACAAAAAGGATATCCACCCTGTTCTCCGATTCTTAGGACAAATAGTTGTCATATTTATCGCGGTTTTATCAGGAATTATTTTAATTTATATTCCTAATCCTTTTGGAACTGCGATTAATCTTGATTATTTCAGATATACGTTCGAATTTTTAGGAGAACACACTGTTTATTATTATTCAGCTTTGGCCGCAGCTGTCTGGATCGGAACAACTATGAATTTCATGTCCTTCGCCAACGGAACCGATGGCGTTTACGCCGGACTTATTACAGTAGCCTCACTCGTAATCGCAATTTTAATGTTCCAATCTTTGCCACTAGATCCTGATATCGCGATCTTTGCAAAACTTGCGGCGATTTCAGCAGGAGCAGGCTTAGGCATGGCCTTTTTTACCTGGCCCCCACAAAAACTTTTATGGGGATTCGGCGCAACATCAGCCGGCCTTGTAATTGCTTCACTTTCAATTTTAGGAAGTACAAAAGTCGCTGTAATGTTGATTGTTTTAATAATCCCATTTTTAGATGGAATATTTGCGATTATGAGAAGGCTGCGCCGAGGCCAACTCCCGTTTTGGGGAGATCGTGAACACCTGCATCATAAGCTTCTCGAAGGTCTCCGATGGTCCAAATCTCAAGTCGCATTATTTTATTGGGGGACAACAACACTTTTTGGAATAGTGGGTATACTAACTTCCGGCCAGGCAAGGGCACTAACCCTAGCTACGATGTCACTAATCTTTATTCTCGGAATTGCACTGCTGAACTTCGTGAAGAAACCAAAAAACTTGTAGCCTATTCCGAGAAATTTTGAATTTCCTTTTAAATTGATGTAATTAGAACCACCGAAACAGTCCACAAAATAGCAGTTATCAGAAGAGGCTTATCCTGAAGCAAAATTCTTTCGGGACTAGATCGGAAGAGCGTCGT
>CAYHDM010000011.1:0-10620 GCA_964355455.1 uncultured Candidatus Saccharibacteria bacterium | reverse complement strand
ATATCTGGAAACTCCATAAATAACAACAGGAATCGTTAACATTAAGAGGTATGCTCCACCTAAAGTTGAAGGTAAAAAGGGGGCGAGTACACTTACAACGACTTCACTTGAGTCAGCCGAGTTCTGAAACGCAAATAAGGAATAAGTAATAATTGAGAATGAAGCTGACATTGAGATCATTGAATCCAAAAGATTATCCGGATAATGTTTCAAAATTGCGCGTGTACTTTCTTTTGATAATCCTTTTGCTTCCAGCAAAGTTCTTTCAGCCCGGCGTTTACCAAAAGCCAAAAGCAAAGAAACTCCCGTTATGGCGAGGATTAACCACGAAGATATCGAAACCGGAATCGCAAGTGCTCCAGCAAAAGCTCTTATAATAAATCCGATGGCAATTGTTAGCGCATCGATAATAATAACTTCTTTAAGTTTGATGTTGTATAGGAATTGAAGCAATAGATAGAACAAAATCATTATTCCGAAGTAACTCCCGACATAAGTGAAGGAAACGGGAATTAATACAGCAAGCAAAATAATTGCTGTAATCCATGCCCAGCTTTCGGGGAGTTTTCCCGAAGCTATTGGCCTATTTCGTTTTATCGGATGCAACCGGTCTCTATCAACATCTTTTAGGTCGTTTATCAGATAAACAGCTGAGGCGATTCCGGAAAAACATATAAAAGCTAATGATTCTTTTAATAAATAGCTTATATTGAAAAATTGACCGTGAAAAATAATGGGAGCAAAAAGCAGACCGTTTTTAATCCACTGTCGTGGACGTGCAGCCCGAAGCAAATGGTAAAACCTATTCTCGAATTTTAGTTGCATCCATAGCGATTAAACTGTAATTTCACTTCGTTCAATTATAACTTAGAAATTACAAGAAGGGAAAGATCTACCTGACGATATTCCAGTTCATCGTTTGAAAGCTCAACGACTAAATCATATGTAAGGTCGGATTTTGTCAAAGATGCAGTTAATCCCTGTTCTTTAACTTCGTTCGGGACAACCACAACAATTTCGTAATTCCCTGCAACATATTCTTCGGGTAAAACATTATAAAACTTTTGCTCTGTATCAGAACTTAAATTTAAAGTTAAATCTTCCTGATGAACAATATCAATATTTCCAAGACTTTCAGAAGTTCTAACCGGAAGATTGCTTACACCTAAAACAGCCGCCATCTGGCTTTCTGTTGTCGCAATGGAAGACGGAGAGTATTCCATCAAGCCGAATCCTGCAAACGGAAAAGCTAAAAGGCCGGCTAAAACTGCAACAAAGAACGATGATTTAAAGGCAGATATCATTTTCATCTTAGAATTTCCTCCGCTAGTTCCTCAAACTTAATCATCCTAGGGGTCGGCAAATCGTCATTTATTTTTTTACTGTCTGTAGAAATTTCCCGCTCCATATCTAAAGCGAGTGCTCCCGTTGCAAAAACTGTAGCAGAAAGTGACAGCCAGAAAATCCACCAATAACTGAAACCATAATAACTATGAATTCCGAAAATTATTGTTGAGATCCACGCATATGAGAGCCATATAAATGCCTGCGCGAAAATTGTTTCTGTTGTATGGATAAGGTCCTCCATATTCATCGAAAAAAGTTTCGCTGAAAAAACCGGGGTTATGTGTGTATCGTGAAAAATATGGGCTTTAATTACAACCCACGCGAGTCCCGCGATAATAGTGACGAACATTACTAATGAAGAGTAGGAATTTATGGCAACAAACTCTATTGAATTCTCGAAAACCATACGGATTCCGCTTACCGAATAATTTACACCAAAATAATTTGTCAGAAATACGATACCGAGGATCTTTGCAGCGACAATTAAAAACGCTGGGAATATGGCAAAATCTATAAGTTTTATTAATGTTTTGGCAAACATAGGCAGACCTTTTAAAAATTTCCCGTTATGACAGACTCAAAACAGGCTGATGTTTTTGTTTTGAGATAACTATAGAATCATCATAGTATGCTATGGAGATTAGAGTCAATAACATATACATTTTTTTTGTTTTTGACGCCATTATTAGTCACATCTTTTCTGAAGGAATTATTTGAATTTCCGAAGGTAAATTTTTTGTATTTTGTAACGGGCGTATTAATTTTGCTTAGCGGATGGCGCACTAATTTCAAAACAACAAATTTTAATCAAAATTTTCAACAAAAATTAATCTTAGGATCACTCCTTTTGATTTTCATTTCAAACTTGATTTCGCTCGCTTTTACGTCGAGTTATTACACTTCTCTCTTTGGATACTACACGAGATTTAACGGAGGATTAGCAAGCATTCTTTGTATAATCATTTTAATTTCTCTATTAATTGGAAGAAATCTCGACAAAAACGCGATTAATCAACTTTTGTTCACTATATTGATTTCCGGATTGATAATTTCCATTTATGCAATTTTGCAGAAGGCCGGAATTGATAAAAATTTCTGGAACGAAGATGCGTCTCATAGAGTTTTTTCCACGCTGGGTCAGCCAAATTGGCTTGCTGCCTATCTAATACCAATATTTTATTTAGCCTTATATTTCGGATTCCAATTTAAAATCCATGTTATATTCAAATTTGTTCCGGCCTTAATGGTTTATTTCGCAATTTTATTCACGTATTCAATTTCCGGAATTTTCGCGTTTGCAATATCTCTTTTAATTTACATCCTTTTAAATTTTGGACCTCTCAAAAAGACGGTTAAAAAATATTGGCATGTGCTGATTATTTTATTTGTTTTAACATGTGCCGCAGCTATTCCACTGAAAGATAGAATTATTAATCAGATGGATAATATGTACGGGATTTTCAATCTCCTGCAGTCGGATGAGTCACAAAATCTAAAAGCCAATTATGGCGATACAGGGAAAATCCGTCTGATTTTATGGGACGGAACTCTAAACTTGATCACATCTTCAGCAAAACAATTTTTAATCGGAAGCGGACCGGAAACATTCGCCTATGCGTTTCCGAAATTCAGGCCCGATTCAATAAACGCGACTTCCGAAGCAGGATTTGTTCATAACAAACCGCATAACTGGTACTTAGAAATTTTTTCTAATTTAGGTTTATTAGGGTTTCTTTCTTATTTAACTTTTATCTTTGCAAATATTTTTCTATTCGCGCGCGGACCAAAATCCCAATTATCTATAATTCTTTTTTGCGGATGGATAAGCATTCTTATTACAAACTTTTTCGGATGGCCGACTGTTCCCCTTTCTATTTTGTTTTTTATAGTTCCAATTTTTATGCATTATGAATATTTGAAATTTGGAAATATGGAAGCAAACAAACAGAATTTCTCGTTTCTCAGATTTTTCTTAGTTTTCCTACTCGGAAATTTTTTAATATTAAGCTCGATAATTTTCGTAACCGCAGATTATTTTTATAAAAGAGGGGATTATTCCAACGCCCACAAAATAAATCCCTTAGAACCAAGGTATGAATTATTTGAAATTATCTATGATCGAAAATTTAATCCGGATAGAGTTGTCGTGTTTTATTATGGAAATAGAAATAATCCGTATATTGTAAAAACCCTGGTTAGTTATTTGGACGGACTTTCCAAATTAAACACAGAATCACAGATTATAAACGGCGTGAAAACGGAAGTCGTTAATGATGCGGTTAAAAACTCTCCAAATGACATTCAATTCAAAGGCTTGCAGTAATTTATTTTACTGTTTCTGCGTAAGTCGCAGAAATCCACCCTTGCTTACCAAGTTCGTATTCAATTTTATACCAACCCTTACTTTCTTCTAAAACTTTGAATTCTTTCCCAACGTCAACACGTCCGACTTCTGAATTACCGGTACCTGCTCCGGATCTGACTCTTAAGAAACCGATACCTGTATCCTTAATTTTAACTGTGAGATTTGAAGGAGTGCCTGAGCCTTCACCGGTCGCAACAACAACTGTGTTTCCCAACGCAGTCTCAAGTGCGGATCTGGCCTCGGTTGTAAGCTCGGCGGCTTGATCTGATCCCAAATAAGCGACAAATTTTCCGGCAGAGTCTTTAATCTGCATTTCAGTTGCCGGAATTTCATTTCCTTCAGAGTTATAAACTTTTCCGCTATCGGAGACAAAGTAGTCGAAGCTTTCAACTTTATCGTTTCCTAGAGTTGCGGCACCGCGGGTTCTTAGCCAGTAAGAAATTGCTTTCGCCCATGCCTGGCGATCTGTAAAAGCAGAATCATTTGCGCGTGAAAAATTGACAAACTGAATCCCTTCCGGCAACCCGGCTAATGTAGTAATTTCTGTCGGGACCGGCTTTAAAAACATATCAACTCTGATATTAAGTTCATAGCCTGCTTTAACTTTTACATTCATGTCCTGATCTTCATAGCCGTCTTTTCTGAAAGTTATCGTGTATTTATCATCCGGATTTTGGCTCAATAATTCTTTTGTGGAAAATCTTTTCGGAGTCCTTCCGATTTCCACTCCGTCTACAATTATTAAAACATCGGGAACATCAGGAGAAACTACCGAAATGATCGGGTTTTCTTCTCCGGACTTGGTGAACCAGATATTCTGCCCTGAACTGAATGGAGTATTTACGCCCAAATCTCTCTTTACCACAGCAAGCGTGCCGGCGGCGGCCTTAATAATTGTTGAATATGTATTGGACTGACCATTTATAGTGACCTTAAGATCTGTGGCCTTTACTTCTTCGGTATAAACGGGAGTCTCCCCTTTATCTTTTCCGTTTACCAAAACAGCCCCTTTATCATAAGCAAGGTCAACGCTTAAAGCGGCTTTACCAAAGGATCCACGCGACAGATTGTAAATAAAAGCTCCAACAACAGCGACAATCGCTACAGAAAGGATAATGGTTATAGTTTGATAGAGATCGGGACGAGCCATGTTAATATAGAAGTTATCATTTCAGGGCTTAATTTACAAGTTTTTGATATAATTTGAGCGAAGCGAAAATTAGTAGCCGAGCAGAATGCAAGGCGTCTACTTTAGCGGATCAAATCCCTATGGCCCGATAGCCAAGTGGTAAGGCAGGAGTCTGCAAAACTCTCACCGCCGGTTCAATTCCGACTCGGGCCTCCAAATTGTATTTATTACCATCTTCATTAAATTCCGCATAGAATGATAGAATACAGGCACAGCATGGTGAGGTAGCCAAGATGGTCAAGGCATCGGTCTGAAAAACCGACCATGTGAGTTCGAGTCTCACCCTCACCACCATGGAAATAGATAAACTAATCCGCCGACATAAAACTAATGGAAATCCGAATTAACAAATACCTCTCACAATGCGGCATCGCCTCCCGACGAAAACTTGAAACTATGCTTTGGGACGGCGAATTCGAAGTGAACGGAGAACGCGCGGTTCCCGGACAAATTATCGATCCCTCCAAAGACAAAATCACTCATTTTAAAAAAGAGATTCCGATGCCGAAAGAATTTGTATATATCGCACTAAATAAGCCTCTGGATGTGGTTTCGAGCAACGACGACGAAATGGGCAGAAAAACTGTTATGGATTTAGTTAAATCCAAAGAACGATTGTATCCTGTTGGAAGATTGGATAAAGACAGTACCGGCCTTATTTTGTTAACAAACGACGGAGATTTAGCATTAAAGCTAACTCATCCACGTTATCATTTGCCGAAAACTTATGAAGTTACAACTCAAGAAGCCGTTTTTGAACCACAATTACGAAAGTTAGCAGGAGGAGTTCGGGTAATGGGAAGAAAAACTATGCCGGCTATTGTCGAAAAAACCGCCCGAAAATCCTTCAAAATTACGATTCATCAGGGGATGAACCGACAGATTAGAAAAATGTGCAATGAAGTACACTTAACGGTGAAGGATTTGAAGAGGATTTCGATAGGATCAATTCAACTTGGAAATTTGGGGAGTGGAGAATTTAGATTTCTTAAGCCGGAAGAGGTTGAATCCCTAAAAGTTTTATAACCCGCCAGTCCCATAGTATTGACACCGTTGTCAGCACGACTATAATCGCCGATATCGGTTGGACTACATCTCTATTCAGAAAGGGGTAGGAAATGAAATCGCTTTTCGGCTTCACCTTGGGAGTTATGACGGGAGTTATCCTAGTTGCCTTGGGACTCCAGTCTGCGATGAAAAAAGGTGGATATAGCGTCAGTATAAACGCTAATGGTGTCGTTTATACTCAAATGGACCAGCAAGGAATAATCGTGCGCACAATCAGCTGGATAGAATATCGGAATCTCCTGGATAGATTCAAAGATTCTAGTCAATTCCAGAGATGGAGCGCCGAAGAGGTCAGTCTCGACTTCCTAGGCTGGTTGTACGGGTAGCCCGCTAACCGAGTGAGCGCGGATTGCTTAAATCTAAAACATTTAATGCAATCCGCGCTCGAATACTTTTCCCCTGTCAAACAACCCGCCTGATTGACAAAACACCCCACCTTCTGCTAAATTTTATGTCGAATTTAACCGCACTCTATAACTGCGTGTTAAAAATGGTCAAAAATGGGGTAAAATCCACATGTCCAGTTTAATAGTTATAAAACAAAAGTATTATGAAAATAAAACCACTCTCCGATAAAATTGTTTTGAAGTTAAAAGATCCGCAGGAAAAAACTTCAGGCGGAATTTACCTGCCTGAATCATCACGGGAAGAAACACATATTGCTGAAGTAATCGCGGTAGGAGAAGGACGCTTTTCAGAAAGCGGACAACTTATTAAACCATCCGTAAAAAAAGGCCAAATCGTTTTAATCAAAGGTCAATGGGCCGGAGACAACGTAAATGTCGAAGGAGAAGAATACAAAATAGTTAGTGACAGCGATATTTTAGCTGTTTTAGAAGGAGATAAATAATCATGGCAAAAAAAATAATCTACAACCAGGAAGCAAGAATGAAGTTAAAAGCCGGTGTTGATGCGCTCGCAAACGCAGTTGGCGCAACACTAGGTCCTTTAGGTAAAAATGTCGCCATGGATAAAGATTGGGGCGGTCCGACCGTAACCCACGATGGAGTAACCGTCGCGAAAGAAGTCGAACTAAAAGACAAATTCGAAAATATGGGCGCGAAATTAGTGCTAGAGGCTGCAACAAAAACAAACGATGCAGCAGGAGACGGAACAACCACTGCAACCGTTTTAGCCCAAGCATTAGTTGATTCCGGCTTACGAAATGTAGCTGCAGGAGCAAATCCGATGCTTGTTAAAAGAGGATTAGATAAAGCCAGTAAAGAAGTGGCTGCGGCAATAAAAAAGATGGCAAAGCCAATCAAAACAAAGGAGGAAAAGGCTCAGGTCGCAACAAATTCGGCACAAGACGCTGAAATCGGGACAAAAATTGCCGAAGCTATGGATAAAGTTGGAGATGACGGCGTTATAACCGTCGAAGAAGGCAAAGGTATGGAAATGGAAGTCGAAACCAAGGAAGGCATGAATTTCGATAACGGTTATCTTTCCTCATATTTTATTACCGACCCCGAAAAGATGTCTGCGGAGATCGAAGATCCGTATATTCTTATTACCGACAAAAAGATAAGCAATATTCAGGACTTAGTTCCAATGTTAGAAAAACTTGTTAAGGTAACTCAAAGTTTAGTAATAATCGCGGAGGATATTGAGGGTCAGGCACTCGCAACCCTAGTTGTTAATAAAATGAGGGGAACTCTTAAAATCTTAGCCGTAAAGGCTCCGGGATTTGGAGATCGCCGAAAATCCATGCTCGAAGATATTGCGGTCGTTACAGGTGGAAGCGTAATAAGCGATGACCTTGGTCGAAAACTCGATTCAGTCGAAGTCGAAAATCTCGGACGCGCAGACAAAATTATCTCCACTAAAGACGATACGACTATAGTTGGAGGAAAAGGCGTCAAGTCCGCGATAGCAAATCGCATAAATCAAATCCGCCAGGAAATGGAAAATACTTCCAGTACATACGATAAAGATAAGTTACAGGAAAGACTCGCAAAACTTTCAGGAGGAGTCGCAATAATAAGCGTCGGTGGAGCAACCGAGACCGAAATGAAAGAAAAGAAATACCGGGTCGAAGACGCGGTAAATGCAACACAAGCCGCTGTAGCCGAAGGTATTGTTCCCGGAGGAGGAATCACTTTGCTTAAAGCCCGGGTAGTTCTTAAAAAATTAAAACTCGAAGGCGACGAACAAGTCGGAGTTAAAGTTTTATACGAAGCTTTAGAAACACCTTTCAGAAAAATATTGACCAATGCTGGGGTTGAACCGGGTCAATATATAAAAGAAATCGAAAGCAATTTGGATAAAAACATTGGATTCAATGTATTAACCGGAGAAATTGGAGATTTAATCAAAGCCGGAGTAATCGACCCAGTTAAAGTTACACGAAGCGCCGTTGAAAACGCAGTGAGTGCCGCCGGAACAATTCTTACAACCGACGCACTAATTGCCGAAGATTCGGAGCCAAAATCATCAGAACATGACCACCCCGGAGGCGGAGGCATGGGCGGTATGCCGGGGATGATGTAATAAGATTTTTCAATCGGTTCGCAAATAGCTTCGCAAAATCCGCTCATACCCAGAGGGCACAGGGAATATTTGCTCACACAATTGAAAAATCTTCTCAATAAACCCTTCAAAGGACTCCTTCGGGAGTCCTTTTTTGTCCCCCATATAAAGGCATCTCATGATAAACTTAGAGTACTAGCTTTAATAAAAATCTTAATATGGATAGCCTAAATCAAACTGCCCAAATTCAAGACACTCAAAACCCGCAAACAGGAAACCAGATTCCGAATAATCCAAATAATACGGAGTTTGCACAAAAAGGACCTTTGTTTACTCCAAAACTAAAAAAGAAAATTTTCTTGGGCCTTGGAATCTTCGGAACCGTCATTCTCGCAGTCATCACAGGATTAGTAGTATTTAACCAATTAAACAAACCTCCTGAATTAACGCCGAAGCCCGCAGAAGTCCCTGTAGAAAGTCCGGAAAAAATCCTCAGTGATATTCCGCGTTTTGCTTACGTAAAAAATCAGAAAAATATATGGGTCTCAAATATTGAAGGGGAAGAAAAATTCAGCATCCTGGAACTCCCGTTAACAAGCGAAAGTACGGTAATCTCACTAGCCTGGAAAGATAAAGAAAATTTGGGGTATTGCGTATGCGATAGCAGTACAAAGGTCTGTGAAATCTCCACATATAATTTCAAGACCAAATCAATAAAACCCGAATTAGTTACGTCTGGCGCGGTGATAACAAAATTTGCGTGGAATAAAGACCAAAAATATTTAGCTTATATGGAAAATCGCGAAGCCAAAATAAATCTCCGCTTAAAACTTGGGACAATTGATACAATCCTAAAATCAATTGATGCGGATGTAGATCCGTCTTTAACTAAATCTTTTATAGGATTCAACAAAGGTGACCAATATGTCGCGTATTCAGCTCCTCATGCAATAGTTCAACGAAATGCACGGGGAGAAGAAGTTTCAAGAAGTTCCTCTCAATCTTTATACGTATATCAATTAAACGGAGCCCAAATCGACGAAGTTTCAAACATCGCGTATCCGTTTTTTATTGATGAAAATACAATTGCATACAAATCAAGTAACCGATTGGTCTACAAAGATATCGGAACAACCGAAGAATCTGCTATAACCGACTTTTTGGGATACAACCCGGCGCTATCCTCAAATGAAAAGCAGATTGCTTACTGGAGAGACGAAGTTGGCTTTAATAATGTTGTACTTGGAGTTTTCGAATCGGACCGTGGAATCCACAGAAATATCTTGCGCGGAGTAATTCTTCCCGTCTGGGTCTCTGACGATAAAATCGTCGGTATAAAAGCTGACAGCTGTATCGGGGAAAGATGTCTGCTGTACGAATATCAAACAACAAGCATGGTTATTGTTGATGTTAACAATGGGGAAGTTATTTCCATAGACCAAGGTAAAACACTTTCAGGAGTCGCCTTTTATGCCTATTAAAGAGGAGTCCCAACAACCAAATGCCGGAAGACAGCATCCGATCCCGCAAAATGTTATGGATGTTGAATTTAAAGTAGTCGGAGATTTAACTGTACGACAATTGATGTACTTATTCGGGGGAGGAACCTTCGCTTATCTGGTGTACCAATCGGATCTTCCGGCTTTCTGGCGAATAGTAATCACCTTCATAACTGTAGTTTTAACAGTCGGAGTCGCATTTGTCCCATATGAGGAGCGCGGTCTTGATAAATGGCTGATGAGTTTTCTTAAATCCATGACCATGCCGACACAAATGGTTTGGAGAAAGACATATTCTCCCCCCGCGTATTTTTTGTCCGATTATGCCAACATTATTAAAAACGAGATCTTAACTTTGACTCCGGCCAAAAGCAGAAATAAATTGGACGATTATTTAGGTCAGCTTTCTGAAACAGAGAATGAATTGGATAAAATTGAAGCGTTTCGCCTGCAAAATATTCGGATGGGATTTTCAACTCAGATTGGATCAAGTGTGGTTTTGGAACAAACTACAAAAAGCAGCTATTCTCCTTCACTTGGAGGAATCACTACAACAGAGACGGAAGTTACGTATGCCGAAGAAGAGACTTCCCCGGGACGAATAATTTCAGAAAAAGATGCCGGCAGTTTGCCTCCGATACGAAAAGAATCTTTCCCGGAAGTAAAACCTGAGCCGGAGAAAC
>CAYHDM010000010.1:0-15130 GCA_964355455.1 uncultured Candidatus Saccharibacteria bacterium | reverse complement strand
CCTGCACTACGGCTAATTTTTCTGTTTTTGGTTTATTTGGAGAACCTTCCACAAGCTCCAGTTCTTCTACCTCAAGTGATGATGACGACGATAATGACGAGTGTACTGATGATATAGGTATTCAACCTCCATGGTTATATGGAGCGGTTGCTAAAGATTCCAGTTCTATCCTTCTATACTTTACCGAAGCCGCCGAGCCTGTAGATAGGTATGGTCTGAAGTATGGGATTAAATCTAACGATTATATATATGATATAGAAAATTTGGGGATCAAATCGGAAAGTAAAATGACATATTTAGTTGAGGATCTGAAACCGAATACTGCTTATTATTTTAAAGTTCGTGGAGGTAGCGGTTGTGCCAGGGGCGATTGGTCAAATGAAATTTCGACGACTACAAAACCACTGAAATCTTCGAACAATTTGCAGTTTATTGACTCAAAGTTGGAGGCAATTCCGGTAGATAATATAGATGAAACGGAAGCAAGAGTTGAAGCTGAGGGAGCAGTGCCGCCATTGGCCACTGAAGAAGGCTATTCCGTTAAAGTAAAAGTCGTAAATGAAGATGATGAACCGGTTGAAGGTGCAAAAGTTACTATTCATTCGGAAGTACAGGAAGCAATAACAGACAAAGACGGGTTAGCGACATTCCAAAATGTTGAGAAAGGTGATCACCGTGTAATTATTGCTTACGAAGGCTTTGAGGGTGAACAGGCTCTTAACCTAGCCGGAGATGTTAAAGAATTCTCGCTCGGAATAAAGATAAAGCCGCAAAATGTAATGGCTTCTCCGATTTATTTATGGAGCGTAGGAGTTTTAGGTGCTGTTACGATTCTTTTAATTGTGCTACTTCTCAAAAAGAAAAAATAAACAAAACGTACTGCCAAGTTGTCCCTCTTAATTTACTATTTCCTTTTCATGGACTCTGCTCATCAGCAAAGTTCCAATTAGGATCAACACCGCGAGTGCGAAAAAAGCAGCGCGGTATCTAAATATTCCGTAATCTTTTAGTGATAAAGTTATAATTCCCCAAATTAAAGGTCCTATTATTGATGCGAATTTTTGGAAAGTAGAATAAAAACCGAAATATTCACCCTGCTGTGTAACCGGGGAAATCTTCAGAAGTAAAGCTCGGCTGGTTACGTAAAAACCGGCCAAACCCACGCCAAGAACGGATGCGAGCACATAAATAACTAATAAAGAAGAGTTTATAGAGAGAACGAAAAACCCAAAAAAAAGGATCCAACAAGATGCAGTAAGAAATCTCTTAGTTCCGTGCATATCACTGAACTTTCCGATTATATATGCGCTTAATATTGCCGTAACTTCCATCGAAGCAAGTGCTAAAAACTTTTGAGTGTCCCCGACTTTAAATATTTGATCCAGATAAATTGCAAAATAAAGTTGAGCTGTTAATAATGTATCGGATACCAGCATGAAGGCAACTAAAAACAGAGCTGCATTTTTGTTCTCTTTTATAAGTGATCCCAATCCACTAATGGTCTTGTTATAAATTGCTTTAAAATCAATATTTCTTCCTCTTGTTTCCGGTTTGGATTTTGTTTCTTCTTCCTTGAACCAGAAAATCATAGGTAATCCTAGAACAGCGAGAATAATTACTGATGGAAGGAATACTTGGGCTCTGCCGGCTTCTCCCCATAAGGTTATTTTTCCAGTTGCGAAGGGAAGTAAAATTGCAGGACCCAAAAGCCAGCCTAGCTCTCCGAAAAATTGACCAATCCCTGAAATCTTTCCTATGGTCTTTGGTGTCGACAATTGTTTCAATAATGTGTTGTAGGAGATAAGGCTTATTTGATAAACATATTGGATAATAAAGAATAAACCTAAAACTATAATTACCCGAGTAAAAGATGGAAGAGATGAAGTTGCGGCGAATCCGATCAATACTCCTGCAATTAGCAGGATGAAAGTCATCCATGAAATAAAAGGTTTTCTTTTACCTATTTGGTCTGACCATGCACCCCAAAATGGAGATGTAATCAATAGAAAAATTGTTGCTAATGTAGAAATACCCCCATACCAAATATCGTCGAGCCCGTTGTCCAACACCACCCATTGGGCTAAGTATAGCCCGCCAACTGCTGCTATTAGCGGAGTATTGGCGAAGTCGTAAAGCCCCCACAAAAAGACCTTTTTATTCATACCTGGAAGTATACCCGCCCTTCCATTTCAATGCTATTTCAATGCATCCCATATCGCGCTGTGAACCGAGGTATAATCATTGTTTTTTGCGATCAAGGTCCAAGCTCCACCGTATGCATTGCTATCCAAAGGGACTTCCAAAAAATTAGTCGTATCCAGGCTTATTCTTTTAACCGAGATGCTTGAGTAATTTTTTATTACTTCGAATAAAACTTCAGTATCCTTCAAATTTATATCTGTATATAATTTCTGCGTTGCGATGTCGTAAAGTGTTTTTGCGGTTTTTGGATTAAACATATTTCCGGGCTTAAAAAAGTCGCGGATTACGACTTCCATAATGATTTGTTGGCGCACTCCACGCGCATAGTCACTGCCCTCACCGTTCGTTCCTTTTCTCGACCTTGCGTAAATTAAAGCAGTTTCACCGTTCATAACTTGTTCACCTTGTTCAAACTCAATCGTCATAGCCTCATTATTTCCGTTTCTATCATCAGGATAGCCCTCATCAACAAAAGCCCTCGGAACATTAACTGTTATTCCACCTAATCCATCAACCCCCCATACAAACGCGTCAAAATCTATACGGATAATACGATCGGGACGCTGGCCTGTGATTTTTTGAATTTGATCTTTTATTGCGTCAGGTCCCTGTAAGTTATAAATTGCATTTATTTTATAGCTGTCGGCCCAAACATCGCGTGGGATATGCGTTACTACAGCCTTTTTCCTATCTTTAGATAAAGTTAAAAGCTGAATTACATCTGTTCTCCAGCCTTTTTGTTCGCCATAACGGCGGTCTATTCCGAGTATTAAGATATTAAATTCTGAATTTGTGTCGCTTGGACTTTTTGCCTCTTTCTGTATAATTAAAGCTGATTTTTCGGCAGATTTGTCCTCGAGTATTCCTTCGGAGTCGGTAGTTAAAATTCCTTCGTGTTCAGTATCGTCGGCTTGCTCCGTATTTTCAATAATGGGAGATTCAATCACGACCGCAGAAGTTTTTGAATAAAAATTGAAAAACACAAAACCAGCAGCGCCTAATCCAATTATTAAAGTAAACAGGACTATAAATTTTATTTTGGAAAATCCGGGCAGAGAAATATTCATGTCTTTCTTTTTGGAGTATATCAAAAATCATGGTCCAGGGGGTAGGAATCGAACCTACGTAGGGATAAACCCGTCAGATTTACAGTCTGATGCGATTGACCGCTCCGCCACCCCTGGGAAAGTGAGTTGCGTAACTCACCGAACTTAAAGCTAAAAACCCTTTCGATAACCCCGAAATTATATCATTTTATGTTAGAATGGTCTGGTATGAAAAAGGTGATTTCCCGGGGAGGAAATGGGAAAAAGACTGAATTCTCAACCAAATTACCCAGAATAAAAGGAAGCTTTTCAGAAAATATTTTATATGTATTAGCCGTTTTGTCAGGTTTTGGACTGTTTGCAACTATTGTTGGGGCGATAAGCCTTATATTCGTATTTACCGCGTTTTCAAGCACACTGCCCTCTCCTACTAAGCTTACAAACCGGTCCATTGAACAATCCACTAAAATTTTTGATAGAAATGGAGAACTTTTATATTCCGTATTTGATTCAAAAAACCGCACTTTGGTCACATTAAGCCAGGTTACTCCACATTTAATACACGCAACTTTGGCGGCTGAAGACGCTGACTTTTATTTTCATCAAGGAGTTGATCCAATTGGTACAGCCCGCGGAATTTTTGTAACTATAACTACGCGGGGAAAACAAGGCGGATCCACCCTGACTCAACAGGTTGCAAAAAATGCGCTGCTTACTCAAGACAGAACTCTTACTAGAAAAATAAAAGACATTGTGCTCGCTCTTCAAATAGAACGAAGTTATTCAAAAGATGAGATCTTGCAATTATATTTGAACGAAGTTCCATATGGAGGAACCACATGGGGCGTCGAAGCCGCATCAAAAACCTATTTCGGCAAAACCGCAGCGGATCTAACTTTAGCTGAATCGGCCTTAATCGCAGGACTTCCCCAAAGTCCGACCAGATATTCCCCTTTTCGTGATCCCGAAGCTGCAAAAGAACGCCAAAAATACGTTTTGCATTTGATGCGTACAAGAGGATGGGTTGCTCCTGACGGATCAAAGCAGTATATAACTGAAGAAGAATATCAAAAATCGTTGGAAGAACCGCTAACTTACGTCGATTTCACCGGAACGTTCAGAGCCCCTCACTTTGTAATGTATGTTTTGAATATACTGAGGGAAAGATATGGAGATGCCACGGTTGAAAACGGGGGGTTGCAGGTTAAAACCAGTCTCGATGTCAAAATGTACGATGAATTCCAGAAAATCGCTAAAGAAGAAATTGAAAAGGCCTCCTCTTTAAACGTTTCAAACGCCGGGATTGTAGCTATCGATCCCCAAACACGTGAGATTCTCGCGATGGTTGGTTCTATAGATTATTTTGATGATGAAATAGATGGACAATTTAATGTAGCTCTCGGCAAGCGCCAGCCCGGTTCCACTTTAAAACCGTTTACTTATCTTGCAGGACTTTTGCAGGGATACACAGCCTCAACAGTTATGTACGATGTTTACACGCAATTTAAAAATTCAGAAGGAGTACAGGGTTACGATCCGCAAAATTATGGCGGATGGGGATTTAGAGGTCCTATTCAAATTCGATACGCCTTGGCAAACTCCGTTAACTTAACTGCGGTTAAAATGCTTGATCTGGTTGGGATTCCTACAATGGTAAAACTCGCAAACGACCTTGGGGTTAAGTCTTTATATTACGACCCATCAAAACATGGATTAGCTCTTACACTAGGTGGAGGAGAAGTCACATTACTTGATTTAACTAGCGGCTACGCCTCACTTGCCGCGGGAGGAGTCTATAAGGACACAGTCGCGATAATAGAAGTTAAAGATTATTCTGGCAAAATTTTGGAACAGCATTCCGGAGCCGACGGAAAAAGAGTTGTTGAGGAAAGATATGTCTATATTATTAGCAGTATTCTTTCTGATAATAATGCCCGTTCGGCCGCATTCGGAACCGGATCCCAACTGTATATTCCAAATAATAAAGTTGCTGTTAAAACCGGTACATCAAACGATCTAAAAGATAACTGGACAGTAGGATATACCAAAGATATAACCATCGGAGTCTGGGTTGGAAATAACAATGGGAAACAGATGAATAATCGGCTAGCTTCAGGTCTAACCGGAGCTGCTCCTATCTGGAATAGGTCTATAAAATTTTTCCTAAAAGATCATCCTAATACGGAATTCGTCAAACCCGAAGGAATAAAAGAAGTCATGGTTGGAACACTATCCGGAATGCTGTCTTACGAAGATAAAGAGGAAACCCGACTGGAATATTTCGTAGAAGGCACCGAACCAAAAACCAAATCCGAGATATTTCAACGGGTTAAAGTCTGCGACGACGGAGAAGTCAAAGACAAATTATACATAGAATATAGGGCGGAGCGGGAAGAGTGGCAACCTTTCCTGAATTCGTGGATTGATGATAAATATAAGGATAATGATGATGAAAGGTATACCTACCGTGGTCCCGAAGAAGAAAAAGACGATAAGCCTGAAAAATTTGATTTGGATAATTGTGAGGAAGACTGAAAATTTTACTTTCTTCAAAACGTAACTTGCCCGCACTCGCTTAACGGGTGCAGACACGTTTTTCGAAGGCTTAAAAAATCAGTCTTGAAAAATTTTCAGTCTCGAAGCTTTGCTCCAATTCGAGTTCGTAGGGTATTTAGCATATCGTTTTTAATCTCCTCTATTTTTTCCTTCGTCAGTTTATTTTCTATATCTTCAAAAAGTATTTTAAATGTTGTGGAGAGTTTGTCTTTGCCCAGCTTTGCATCCTCATAAATATCCGCAACTTCGACATGTTTTATATAATCGCTCGCTGATGCGATTATTGCTGCAATGCGTCCGAGCGGCTCGCTTGATGCAACAACCAAAGATATTTCCTCTAAAATTCTTTGAGTTATTCCCGTTTGAAAGCTTAGAACCGGAATTTCCTTCACGTCAACAAGCTCCAATAAATTTTCAGTAAAGAGTTCATATCCGGTGGGGGATAATCTTGCAATAATTTTATCGTTAATAGTGTAAACAAGTTTTTTATCAATTTCTTTCCACTGAAGCTTGTTCATAACCCCAAGTTTTGTCATTAACGCAATAAAATCTGATTTTATAGTTTTAAAATCATAACCTGAGTATAAGGTTCGTATTCTGCTCTCTTCTAAAAATTCCCCTATTCGTTTTTTATAGTAAACCTTGCCGACTTCAAAAACGGCGATCTTCTCGCGGCCGGCCTTTTTATTAAATTCAATCACACCCAATAATGTCGATTTTAAGGTAGTTCTTAATGCATCCTGAAATTTATTTAATGGATTTTCAAGTTTGATTTGAATTGTATTTTCCTCCCTAAAATTGACTAAAGGATTTGTTATATATTCATCCAGTCCCATATTGACGAGAATATCTCTGATTTTTTCTTCAAGCTGTAAATGCTGTGGTGTCGAGTAGTCAGGAGCGGCCGATGTCAACGGCAGTAATGGGATATTCTCATATCCCCATAATCTTAGGACTTCCTCAACGAGGTCGGCCTCGATTTTTACATCAGTTCGGAAGTCGGGAACACGAACGGTAAGTATGCTTTTATCAAGTCCGATTGCTTCTTTCTGTTCTAAAACCACGAATCCCAGCCGGTCTAAATACCGGCGCGTATCTTCAATTGTGAATTGAACTCCGCCAAGTCTTTCAATTTCAAAAATATTAAACTCTATAATCGTCGGTTCTTCCGGTTTCTCGTAAAAATCCTCAATTTTCACAATCTTTCCCTTGGCCAATTCATTTATCAGATAGAGTGCTCTTCTAATCGCCACCTCAACCATATTTGGATTTAAAAATTTCTCATGCCTAGCCGAAGCCTCGGTTTTCAGATTGTGTTTCAGCGCCGATCTTCTTATTGAGGCCTGATCGTAAACTGCTGATTCCAGAATAATATTTTTAGTGGAATTGTCGATGTCAGAATTTGCTCCGCCGATTATTCCCCCTATCGCAACAGGTTTTTCGGCGTCGGCTACCACTAAATCCTCTTTTGTAAGTTCGATTTTAGTTTCCTGCCATGTTTCAAATATTTCTCCTTCCGTAGCCTTTCTTAATGTTAAAAGTGCGGATTTCTTATCTTTCGCCAATTTATCACGGTCAAATGTATGAAGCGGAAAACCATATTCCAGCATTACATAATTTGTTATATCCACAATATTATTTATCGATGGAACTCCATAGCTTTCTAAATCTTTTACCATCCAATCCGGAGACGGGGCAATTTTTACATTTTCTATCTCGACAGTACAAAATCTTTTCACAACATCTTTTGCCTGGACGGACAAGTTTTTACTCGGTTCGCGCCACTCCACAGTCAGTTCTTTAACAGCTTCCGGATATTTCACTGGTTTATCTACATACGCAGCGTATTCTCGTGCGACACCAATTACTGACAATATGTCCGGTCGATTTGATTTAGCGTCAAAATCGATAACATTATCACCGTCAATTTCCTGAATCGGACCGTCCTGCATAAATCCGAGTTTCGTTATAATGTCTCCGAATTCTTTTGGAGTATGTTCAAGTTTTATATATTTTGACAGCCAGTTTAAAGGTATTTTCATAAGTTATCTCACTTGGACGCGAAGTTCGCTTGCGAACTTCGCTATCAGGTTCGCTAGTTTGCTTCGCAAATAGTTCACCTGTAAACTATATTTCCGTTTGTCAGCAATCTTAAATCGCGAATCTTAAATCTCTGCATGGCTATTCGATCAAGTCCCCAGCCAAATGCAAATCCTGAATATATGTCCGGGTCAATTCCGGCGGCTTTTAAAGTATTAGGATGAATTATTCCTCCTCCCGCAATTTCTATCCACCCGCAGTATTTGCAAATTTCACATCCTTCTCCCTTGCAAAAACTGCATAAAATATCCGGGCTCATTCCCGGTTCCACCTCGGGATAATACTTCGACCTGAATCTGATTTGTGTGTCTTCCCCCAATATATATTTTAAGGATTTCGTGAAAATCCATTTTAAATTGCCTAGATTTAAATCCTTATCTACGCATACTCCCTGAAATTGGTGGAACATAGCACCGTTGCTTTTGCTTATGGTTTCATTCCTGAAAACCTTTCCTCCAAACACAAATCTTATCGGAGGAGTCTGCTTTTCCAATTCACGGGCTTCTATACTTGATGTTTGGGTACGTAGCAGAATTTCAGGTTCCATTAAGTAAAAAGTGTCCTGCATTTCCCTGGCCGGATGATCTTTCGGAACACCCATTATCTCAAAGTTATGAAGATCATCCTCAATTTCCGGTCCGTCATGAACTGAAAAGCCATAATAATGGAAAAATTGGTATAAATCACGTGTAACAATTGTAATAGGATTCAAATTACCTGTCTTTGTTGCGGAGACAGGAATTGTTAAATCAATGTTCTGCTCTTCTTCTTTTGGAATTTTTGCTCGGATGGATTCAATTTCGGTTTCAATTTTCGCTTTAAGCTCGTTTAATTCTTTCGCGACTTTAACTTTAGCATCATCAGCAAGTGTAACAATGTTTTTAAATTGAGAATTTATTTCACCTTTTTTGCCAAGGTACTTTAGGAATAAGGAATCGATATCAAGTTGCTTTAAGTCTTCAGCATACTTTTTCTTAATATTTTTTATATCCTTTAAAATATCTTCGTAATCCATTGAAGAAATAGAAGCAGTTTTTGGCAGGCCCTGATTATTTTATTTAGAACTGACTTTTTCTACGATCGCCTTAAACGCTTCCGGTTGATTTACAGCTAATTCTGATAGAACCTTTCTATCTATGTCTAGTTTACTCGAATTTAAGTTTTTAATAAATTCGGAATATCTCAGCCCCATTCCCTTTAGTGCAGCGTTTATTCTGATAATCCAAAGTGTGCGCATATCTCTTTTCTTTAATTTTCTTCCGGCAAATGCGTGTTCTCCGGCTCGTATAAACGCCTGATACGCGTTTCTAAACAACTTGCTTCTGGAGCCTGAATATCCTTTTGTGGCATTCAATATTTTTTTATGTCTGCGTCTTCTGACTACGCCTGTTTTTACTCTTGGCATATTATCTTGATTTCTTAGCTATCATACTTTTGATTTTTCTTTTGAATTTGCCGTGCATCTCGACTTCCGGCTTTTTTCTATTTGCTGTGTCTGCGCTATTTTTTCTTCCTAAGTGGGAAGTTGCGCTGTGCTTTCTTTTTACCTTTCCGGTTTTTGTTACTTTAAATCTTTTTGCTACGACTTTTCGTGTCTTTTGTTTCCCGTTTCCCATAATATTTGGTCTAAAAATTATTTACTAGGAGCAAGTGTCATGCTCATTATGTTTCCTAAAAGTTTGGCAGATTTCTCTACTCTGGATACGTCAGCAAGCTCAGATTCAATGATCTTTAGCTTTGTTTCGCCGAGTTCAGGGAATAATTTAGCTCTTCCACGGAATTTCACTGTGTATTTTACCACATTTCCTTCAGATAAGAACTTTCGGCCTCTTTCTATACGTATTTTAAGGTCGCCTTCTCCGGTATGGGGGCCTAGCTGAAACTCCTTCATTTCAGTCTTTTTTACTCTTGCCTGTTTGTTTTTAGTCTTTTGCTCATACAGATACTTGTTGTAGTCCATTACACGACAAACGGGAGGGTTGGCTCCTCCTGAGACCTCTACAAGATCTAATCCTGCCTGTTTTGCAAGATTTATAGCTTCTTGTGTCCTTATAACGCCTATATTATTTCCATTTTGATCAATAACCTGAACTTCCGGTGACCTGATCTGATTGTTTATTTTATGCTTAATATCTATTGTTTTAATATCACAGCTAAACTGTCCAAGTGAAAAATCTTCCACCGGGATAGCACTGTAATTCGAAACCTATACTCCGATCGACTTGAACATTATATTACGTTTAATTTCCTCGGTAAAGACAGCCAAATCTATTAGGTTTGCCTGTTTTCCATCCCTGTATCTTACGGATACGGTCTGGTTTTCCTCTTCTTTTCCTCCTACTATCAGCATATATGGAACCTTTTGCTCCTGAGCTTTTCTTATCTTATTGGACATGGTCTCATCGTTTTCATCAATCTCAACTCTTACTCCCTCTTTTCTGAGGTTGTCGGCGATTTTTCGTGCGTAGCCATTAAATTTTTCTGAAATAGGGATAATCTGGACCTGAACAGGAGATATCCATACCGGGAAAACTCCCGCGAAGTGTTCGATGAGTATACCGATAAACCGCTCCAAAGTGCCGTAAATTACACGATGAATAACAACCGGCGTCTTTTCGCTTCCATCTATATCCACATATTTAAGACCGAATCGGGCCGGCTGCTGGAAATCCAATTGAATTGTTCCCATCTGCCACTCACGGCCTAGCGAATCTTTCATCAAAATATCGACTTTTGGACCATAGAATGCTCCATCTCCATCTAAAATGTAATAGTCTTTTCCTGATTTTTCTAATACCACCTTTAGAATTGCCTCAGCTTTATCCCAAGTTTTGGCTTCGCCGATGAATTTTTCAGGTCTGGTTCCAAGCCGGAATGAATATGTAAGTCCGAATATTGAGTAGAATTTTTCGCATAATTCAAAAACATGCTGGTACTCGCTATCTATCATGTCCTCGGTTATATAGTTATGCGAGTCATCCTGTTGAAAAGATCGGGCTCTAAAAAGACCATTTAGAGTACCTGAACGTTCATATCTGTGAAGACGGTCGGTATCAGATAGCCTTAACGGCAGATCTTTATAACTGCGCGTTTTAGATCCAAAAACCAGCATCGCATTCGGACAATTCATCGGCTTCAGACCATAAACCTCATTTTCTCCCATATCCGCGATAAACATATCGTCTTTGTAGTGTTCCCAGTGCCCTGAAGTTACGTACAAATCAGTCTTATTCAAAAGAGGACTGACTATTTCCTGATAGTTATGTTTGTCGTGTTCTTCTCTCCAGTATTTAACTAATTCGTTATACATCTTTAGTCCCTTTGGAAGCCAGTATGGCATTCCCGGAGAAGTTTCATGGAACATGAATAAGCTAAGCTCTTTCCCAAGTTTCTTGTGATCACGCTTTTTAGCTTCTTCGAGGACGAATAAATAATTATCCAATTCTTCTTTTGAAGGGAAAGCTGTTCCATATACCCGTGTTAACATTTCATTTTTTTCTCTCCCTCTCCAATAAGCTCCGGCGACGCTTAACAATTTAAAGGCTTTGACTTCGCCAGTAGAGTCAACGTGAGGACCCGCGCATAAATCAACAAATACCTCTTTACCTTTTTTAGGGTCTCCAGTGTAGTAAAGCGTTATTTCTTCGTTTGGATCAAATTCACTTATGAGCTCTTGTTTGAATGGATTAGCTTGAAACATGTCTTTTGCCTCATTTACCGAGATGACTTTCTTAACAAAAGGCAGATTTGCATCAACAATTTCCTGCATTCTCTTTTCAATTTCCGGAAATTTCTCTTCGGAAATTTCTACCAGCCAGCGTGAATCATTATAAAAACCTTCATCAATAGCGGGACCTATTGCGCGGAGAATCTTACCCGGCCACAATTCCTCAATGGCTTGATTAAAAATATGTTCGGCTGAATGCCTGATTTTGTATAAATATTCAGATTTTTCATCACTTTTCATATGTGTAAATTTTAGCACTACTATGTATACAATTGAAACCGAGTGATAACCTTTCTCTAAGGGTTGGAGTAACAGGAATACTTAACCCCGTGGGGTAGTATTTTGGAGCAACGTCTTAATTTCTTCTAAAGCTTTGGCAGTAGTAATATGGTGTTTTTTTAGTGTCTGAATTTCTTCCATAACGTCATGAGTCATAACTACATCTTCACGTACCAGCTCACGGTCGCGGATACGTCTTTCGGCTGTACGCTTGTCCACTACCACCTGCTCTCTATTTGTAGCCATTAAAATGACTACCCCGATGAAAATTGCTTCTATAGACAAAAACGTTGTGAAAAATAGTAGGTCGCTGGAGACAACCAAAATGATTGCAAAAACCAGAGCGTGAATCAAAAGCGACCACCACGATCCGAAACAGAGAATTATTACTTTGTAAAATTGATCATCCTCCATTATTTAATGATAACATTGCTACAGATAATTTGTGTACCCCTTCTCTTCCAGTAATTTTAGATATTCTTTTAGTGCGCCATTGTCATCTTTATGAAATACGGCAATAACGTCTTCTGTGTTGATTACAATCATGTCTTTTAAATTAATCGTAGATACCAGTTTTTTGTTTTCGTAGTTATAAATCAGAGAATTAGTGGAGCCCATATCAAGAACATTTCCGCTTGTTACATTTTCTGAAGCCGACTTCTCCAGAGTCTCTTTTAGGGAAACCCATTCGCCCACATCATTCCATCCCATTTCTACACTGAGAACGAGTGCTTCATTTTCGGTCAGATTTTCGGGGAATACATAATCAAAAGCAATCCTCGGTAATTTTTCATATTTTTGGAGGGATTCCTTTGAAAAGTTATTTTTGGCAATTTTGGAGATTCCTTCATAAATATCAGGAGTAAACTTTTTGTACTTCTCCAAAATATAATCAGGATGAGAGATAAGATATCCCGGGTTCCATAAATAATCTTTCGAATCTATATAATTTTTTGCGATTTCAACCGTCGGTTTTTCGACAAATTTTTTAAATTCGCAAAGAGTAATATTGTTGTTATTCCCAATAGTTCTTATTGTTTTGCCGAATTTAATGTATCCCCGATTTGGTGATGGATACCTCGCGGGAACTCCAATTATTATCGTTTTGTTTTCTGTTTTCGCTAATTTTTCCCCTTCAGAAAGCGCGTTTACAAAAGTTTCGGGATTTTTGATATAGTGGTCCGACCATTGGATACTGATTATTTCATTCGGATACTTGGATTTAACGTACGAAACGGCTAAGGCAACGGCGGCCCCGTTGTCTATCATTGCCGGCTCGTATATGAAATTTTCTTGAGGAATTTCATTTAAAATATTTTCGATTTCGTTCTTGTATTGAATTCCCGTGCTCACAAAAATATCTTCTGGATTAAATTTAAATCTTAAATAATCATATTTAAGTCGGATTAAGGGTTTGTTATCGATTACAGACTGGAATTGCTTTGGGGATTTTCTGCGGCTGACCGGCCAGAAGCGTTTTCCTGTTCCTCCTGCAAAGATTATTATTTTCATATTCGGATACTACAATGTGATTCTTGTAACTTCAACGGTTTGCTTTATTTCTTTTACATATCCGCCTGACTTAAGTAGACGCATTAATATTAAACCTAAAAGTGTTGTAAAAATCCCGACAAATGTCGATATACCCGCAATTGTTCCAAATATTAATATGGTAAGTATGTAAATTATGTATGGCTGATACGGAGTAATCATGGCAGTTATTTGTTCCTCAATAAGTTTATTCGTTTGTGCCTGCATTTTATTCTTTGCAGCCTGACTTAGCGAAGGCTGTCCGATCTCACCTGTTTTTATTTCTGGAACCATTTTTTCAATTAATCCATAATCCTCAATTGCTGTCGTAATGGCACTTGTTGTTTGATCTAAAATTTTATTTCCCATAATTTTTTCGCTTTCAGGATTATTATTTGTGCTAAAGAATACCAAAGCAGTTGATAAGGCAATAAAAAAAATTATTGTTTTGGCGTTTGCTCTGGCAGGAGTTTCAATATAGGTTTTGATCTGGTTCGAGTATAAGCGGTTGAATTCCATCAAAATAGTGATTCCCATGCCGATAAACAAAACAAATATCGCCAGCATAACAATCGGATCAACAGCGAATTTTAAAATAAAAACTGAAGCATAGGGTAAGAAAAGCAGGAAAAACAAAGCGATCCGATAAAGTAAATCTTTAACTTGTGATAACACTATCGATATTGATAGCGCCATGAGACTTATATTTATAGTTAAGATTAAAAAGAAGACCAACACCTGCTCCAGTGAAAGCATTATCTCTATTTGTGTGGTTAAAGAGATGGCTGTTGCGAATGTTAAGTATGAAAATATCAGAGCCGCAATTGCAAACGGTAAAACTTTCGGATTTAGTGGAGCCATTTAATAGATGTTATATTTTTCTGATTTTTATTGCAATCCAATGTCCGTGTATGGGATCTAATTTGGATATAAATCCGGGAAGTGGATAATAACCCGCTGTCTTTACTGATTCAACTTTAAATTTATGTTTTTGGAACAGATCGACAAGTCCTTTGTACGAAAATAAACGGTTATGCTGCCATGACGGCAAATCCGAAATATCAGCTTTTTTATCTTTCCATAAGGCAAAGGGATTTCCCACCGATCCTAATTTACTGTAATTGGTCATGCTGAAAGGTTGAAATCCAAGAACTAAAGCAAAAATATTGTGCCAGCCTGAAAGATTTTCTGTACTGATAACTGCATAGCCACCGGGAATTAATAACCGATGTATTTCCGAAATAAATTTATCAGTGTCAATCAAATGCTCGATTACCTGATTTGAGTGGATAAAACTGTATGAATTGCTTTTAAGCGGCAAATCGTCATTAAGATTATATGGATAAACTTTAATTCCCTTTTCAGTAGCCATTTTTGCTCTTTCATCCACTATCTCAAGCCCCTCTATTTTTGGATTTCCGATTTTTGCCGCAACCCGGGAGGTCCATTCCCCATCATCACATCCAAGGTCTAGCATTAACGCATTTTTGCTTGAGTCGGGTTCGACCATAGAAAGTATATTCTGATAATTTTGTTCAACGGAACTTACGGCCAGATTATAGAGGTATTTTCCAGACATACGATTATTTTACTTTAAGTCCATAGCTGTTTGGAATAGCGAGAATATCAAGATGGTGGGCGGTATAGGACTTGAACCTATGACCTTTACAATGTCAATGTAATGCTCTAG
>CAYHDM010000009.1:0-15157 GCA_964355455.1 uncultured Candidatus Saccharibacteria bacterium | reverse complement strand
CGAGATCTTCTGTCCCTGATGAAGGTCCGGTGGAAGCCAGAGATCTCGGCACGAATTTGAATGTAAGATATTACAGAAGTGATTACACTGATTTAATTGAGCTAGCAAAGAAAATAAAGGATACATCCAATTCAAAGGATCTCGAATACGCATTTACCTTGTATGCCGGATTGTCGCTACATTTTCTAATAAGACCATTCACAGTGCTCAATCTCTATGCAAATCCTGAGGATATGCAGCTTTGGAAAGATGAGTTAAGGCTTGTCCCAAGCCAAAAGAAAGAAGATGCCAATGTCGGAATAATAATTAATACTGACATCGTGTTTGTTCCGACTAAAGAAATAGGCGGATTCAAAGTCGTTGAGGACAAAATTTTACTAAAGGACTTGTCAGCAGCAAGAGAAGAGGACCTGGTTAAACAGTTTAGGCAACATCTGACATCCATTTAGGATGAAATAGCGCGACTTGACAAAAACTCTTATAGGATATACACTTCCCATCAATCGAACATTAAATTTGTCTGGTTTTTTCGGTTGTTTGACAAACGACAAACTTATAAAGTAATCAGTCAAAAGCTTTGAGCTCGCAGAACGTACGAGGGTAGAAGCCTTTCGGCAAGACAGGTGGTTACAATTCAGAGTAAGGCACTTCTTGGAATTATCTTTATTATCCATTTTATATAGCCTTACTCACATTCCTCCTTGCGGATTGGGCTTGTGTCCTTGTAAATTAAATGGCTTCAAAGTTATTTGGGATCACAATCAGTTATCATTAATTGTCTATGTGATCGCGGATAAAAAACCGCTTCTAAACATGCAAGTGATTTGGGCAGGACACTTGCCATGCGCCGGAGGCGGTTTTTTGTTAAAATTAAGGTATGGTAAAATCCCAGACCGAAAATACACCCAAGGTCGGCACTTCCAGAGATTCTATTATCGGGCAGTTTACTAAGTTTTTATCTTCTCCAGATCAAAAAGAAATGCCATTAAAACCATCCAGACTAGCGAAAAAATTAAAAATATTACATATTGCCGCTGAAGTGGCTCCATTCTCAAGTGTTGGAGGATTGAGCGGTGTTGTAAGTTATCTGTCAAAAGCAATGGCAGAACGCGGACACGATGTAAGAATTTTTATGCCAAAATTCGGCACTATCAATGAAAAAAAATATAAAATGGAAATGGTCTATAAAGGCCTAAAAGTTCCTACAGGCTACACGAAAGAAGAGAACCATCCAACACATTTGGTTTGTAATGTAAAAAAATTCACTAGAGAAGACGGTGTCATAATCTATTTTTTAGAAAACATGGAGTTTTATGAAAAGCGATCAAACGTTTACGCCTATTCCGATGATCATATAAGATGGGCTCTTTTATCGTACGGAGCCCTGCAATATGTCGCGGAGCATCTGAATTGGCAGCCGGATATCGTTCACTCTCATGATTGGCACGCCTCGTTGGTTCCGAATATTATTGCGACAGACTATAAAAAGTCACACACATGCCTTGCGCAGGTTGCAACCGTTTTAACAATCCATAATATGCAGTTTCAGGGATTAGAAGTTGACCCTGCAAGCCAGCTTAATTTTGATGACGGACAATCAGAGATCCCAAGATTTTTTGATGAAAGACTTAAAAAACTTAATTATCTCAGACGCGGTATTCTGTATTCTGATCTTGTAAATACGGTTTCAGAGGGGTATGCGAGGCAAATACTAACGGCCGAATACGGATGTGGTTTAGATAAGTTGTTAATGGAACTCAGATCAAAATTATTTGGAGTTGTTAACGGAATCGATTACGAAAAGTTCGATCCTGAGCACGATCCGCTTTTAGCTGCTAACTTTACGGTTCGTTCTTTGGGTGAGCGTCCGAAAAATAAAGCTAAACTTCAAAAAGAATTCGGGCTTGAAGAAGATCTCTCTATTCCACTTTTCGGATATGTAGGACGTTTAGATCACCAAAAAGGTGTTGACTTAATGCTGGAAGTTTTAGAAAAGTTCTTAAAAGATTTTAACGCGCAATTTGTGCTAATCGGATCAGGCGACCAAAATTACGAAAAAACTGCAACAGCGCTTATGGAAAAATTCCCGCGCAAAGTTGGCGCCCATACTTATGCAAATTTCACATTACCCAAACTAGTATTCGCCGGCTCAGATATCATGCTTATGCCGTCAAGGTTTGAGCCGTGCGGAATTGTTCAGATGGAAGCGATGCGATACGGGGCGATTCCAATTGTCCGTGCCACCGGCGGTTTAGACGATACAGTAAAAGATTTTGATCCATCAACTTTGGAGGGAAACGGGTTTAAATTTAAAGATTTTGACGGATGGTCCTTATACGGGCAAATGGTTCGTGCGGCTGAAACTTACAGAAATAAAGAGGATTGGGCGCACCTTCAGACAAACGCGATGAGTTCAGATTTTTCATGGTCAGAAATTGCGGTAAAATATGAAGACTTGTATAAAAAAGCTATGCATTTTAAGTCAGAAGGTTACGTTCATGGAGGGATGGTCGAATGAAATGGGCCCATTTTCTACATATATACCAACCCGCGGATCAGCATCCCGGTATTTTAGAGAAGATTGTTAATGAATCCTATCGCCCGATATTACGGGGGCTTCTGAAAACTCCTGATGCAAAAATTACACTAAATGTCAGCGGAACACTGGTAGAAAAACTATTCGAGCATGGCTATCGTGATGTAATTGACGACATAAAAGCTCTGCTTGAACTCGGCCGGATGGAGTTAACCGGATCAGCTAAATACCACGCCTTTCTACCTTTAATTCCTGAAGAAGAAGTTGAAAGACAGATTCGGCTAAACGAAGAAACCATGCGAAAATATTTCGGCGAGCTTTTTGTTAAAAAAGGATTTTTCTCCCCCGAAATGGCATATTCTCCCAAAGTTGCAAGTGTTGTAGAAAGACTTGGTTATAAGTGGATTCTTCTCGATGAGGTCTCGATTTGTGAACCAGGCCAAACTTTAGAAAGCAAAGTAATGGATAAAATCTATAAAATTAAAGGGACAAATTTACAGGCATTTTTCCGTGAAAAACAACCGAGCAATATAATTATGGGAGCACTGGTCCGTTCAGCCGAGTCGTTAAAGAAAGTAATGGAAAAAAGGCTTCCCACGAACACTTATGTAGTTACCGCGATGGATGGAGAAACTTTCGGTCATCACAGACCGGGCTTTGAACTGCCACTATTCGATATCCTGAAATCTCCCGATTTTAAAGGGGTCTTTATATCCGATTTGCCAAGTTATTTTCCCGATATTGAAGAGGTAGTTCCAAAAGATTCTACATGGGCGTCAAGTGCAGTAGATGTAGCGAGGAACGATCCATATAATTTGTGGTTTACTCCCAATAATCAAATTCATTCTTATGAATGGGAACTGGTTGATTTAGCGGTTCGTGTTGTGAACGGTTCGCAGTATTCCGATGAGAAATATCCACATATGCTTGAAGAAGTTATGAATTGGGAAGAAATGAATAGCGATCAGAAATATCACGAAGAAAGAAAACGCGAATGGGTTCAGGCCCGAGGAATGCTCGACGCGGCACTAAATAGCGATCCGATGTGGTGGGCCAGTGCAAAGCCATGGTGGAGTGTTGAGATGATTGAAAAAGGGATGAACGCACTGTACAAGGTTGTAAACAGAGTTCCGGATGTTTCAGAAGTAGATAGAGATAAGGCCGAAGATTTATATAAAAATATTTTATTTACGGCGCATGAGTGGCAGAGGGCCGGAATGGTCGATAAAATGGCGGCTGATGATGCGGCTGAGCGGAAAATTCCGTTATCAAAAAGGTTTGCCGCCGAGGGGACTTATGTCGCCATACTAAAAGCTTTGAGGGATGAGGAAATCGCTGTGGCAGGAAGGCGCGAATATGAGCAGGCTATAAAGTGGAGAGATTCGCAGTACAAATTAGAGAGGGATTTGGACATTTATGACGCGGTTCACATTATTGACTTGTTTAAAGTTGAAGGTGATTTCGCCAAATTTGAGGAATACTTGAGAGAATATCGACAAAAATATCGTGCCGTATCAAAAGGACAGCCGGAGTAGATTTTTCAAGACGATTTTGCTCACGTGCTTCCAGAACATTCACAAAATCGCTTGAAAAATCTAACTTAAATCGCTATTATGGACAGGAACATTCAAGCAATCTTAAATAAATATGATTTAACACTCGTTGAAATCATTCGTCAGCCCGATGACGGAGGAGTGCGGTCGTACATCCTTACAGCTGAAAATCCGCATGGGTCTAAATACACAATAAAGATTTTTACATCGAAAGATCCGCAGGCAAGAGTTCATTTTATAAGAGAAATTCATAATATCCGAAAGGTCAGATCCAAAGTTAAAGTTAAATTTAAGGATTGGGTTCCCAATATTAAATGGTATTCGAGACGTGGGGATAATCCATATTATATCTACAAATATGTCGAAGGTGAGCCGATTGGCATGTTCATTAAAAATTTTGGAATTAAATGGGGGAATTTCCGCCATAAAAATTTCTATGAATTTTTGGGCTTTTTTGATGAAATACACGGACTTTCACAGAAAGACTTAACTCTGCCCAGTTGGGGTTACCGGGTTGCCAGAAAAGAACTTCAATATTACTTTGAGTATACGAAAAGGCTTTTACCGTCGGAAATTTATGATAAGGTAATTTCGTTTTTTGATGCCAATCAGGGAAAAGTCTTTAAGTCTAAGAGTATTTCACACCGGGATTTATATCCTGAAAATATAATTATCAAATCCCCAGGTTCAAGAAAGCTCTGTTTTTTAGACTGGGAGTACATGAGTAAAGTTCCGATTGGATTTGATGCGGCTTTTCTCTACTTGTTATTCTGGCGCGAAGAATACTGGAAAGCGAAAATAATGTCTTATTATTATCATAAATACAGTGGAGAATCCAAAAAAGATTCGTTAAGTGTTTTTAATATTTCTTTCAGATTATGTTTAATTGTCCTTGCAATCAGGTTTATATATCAGATAAATACTTTCTCCAGTAATAAATCAAGTAATGACTATGAAAATGCATCTTTATCTTTCTTATATGACCTTCGAACCGCAATTTCGGGTGAAATAGTAAAGCCCAAAAATATTAAATTTTACTTGAGTCTGGATGATATACGAAAAGTTGCGGATGAATATGGAATTAAGAATGTTAAAAATTTCACTGTATTTTATGCCAGCAAGGGCAACACTGTCGCAAAAGTTGATACTAATACCGGAATTTATATTTTCAGATTTTATTCGCAATCGCGTTCGACTTCGTTAATTACGAGGGAATTGGAAATTTTTGAAAAATTAACCGAGCGCGGTATTAAGACTTACGAAGTTTTAAGAACCCTTAAAAACGATTTATTCTTGCGTTATAAATTATATGGAAAATCCCGCAAAATAGCCGTTTTAACTTACATCCACGGCAAAAAAATTCAGCAAAAGTGGGCCACCGAAAAATCCGCGGTTGAAGTTGGACAAATACTTCGAAAAATCCATAATAGCAACATCGTCCACGGAGATTTCAGCAAAGAAAATGTGCTATTCATCAAAAGTAAGGTAAGCGGAGTTATCGATTTTGAGTGGGGGCGGTTTACTGACTCATCCAACGCCAAATTCAACGATATGGCAAAAGCAATTGCTCTCTGGCTTATTGACGTGAGAAGCAAAAATATTGATGAGGCCATTTTTGTTAAAGAATTCCTGATCGGATATTATGGAGCCTTGCCTGACAATACCAAACTAGCAAAGATAAAGGAGTCTGTAATAAATAAGGTGAATGAAGAAAAATCGATCTTTTTGACAACGATTGATAAAACCGCAAAGGTTAGACATTTAGGAAAGAGGTTCGACTTGGCGACTGTAAAGGTTAATTCGATTTGAATTTTGAGAAGTCCAGCAGGAGCCTTATAAACTCAAAACCCGTTGATATAAAGCGATGTATTTCTTGGCACTTTCCTTCCAGCTGAAATCTTCCTTCATACAATTAAATACAATCTTTTCCCATTTATCCCAATGGTTCATGTAGGTGATAGCGGCGGTTTCTAAAGCTTCCAGCATTGCTTCACTATCTAGCTTCTCATATGTAAAACCCGTTGTGCTGTTCAAAACGGTGTCGTAAAGTCCTCCTGTTGCGCGAACAACCGGAACAGACCCATATTTCATCGCGATCATTTGGGTTAATCCACATGGTTCGAATCTTGACGGGACCAAAAACATATCAGACGCGGCATAAATTCTGCGGGCGGTTTCTTCCGAGAAAGTTATGAGGGCCCTAAAATTGTCATGCAGATCGCTGTTATTATATTCATTGAATTTGGCTTCGAGAAACGCGTCTCCGGTGCCAAGTAGTACGATTTGATATCCAATTTTAATTATCTCTCTCACATTTTCTTCAAACATGTCTAAACCTTTTTGGTGGGCTAGGCGGCTTACTAATCCAAGTAAAGGTCGGTTTGAATTAATTTCTATTCCAAGTTCTTTTTGAAGCAACGCTTTATTTTCAGCTTTGCCGGTTTTCCAGTCCATGATGCTGTACTTTGCGAGCAAGTGAGCATCATTTTGGGGACTAAAAATATCATAACTGATTCCATTTAGTACGCCTGCTAGTCTTGATTTACGCGACTTCAGGATTTCTTCAAGGCCTTCTCCATATTCGGAAGTTTGGATTTCTTCAGAATACCTTTTCGAAACGGTGCTGACAAAGTCTGCGCCTACAATTCCCTGTAAAACGAAATCGAGATTATCGTCTTGTGCGTCCCAGTTGAGTGTTTGGTCGGTTCTAATATCGATTCCAAGCTTTTCAGCAACGTCAATACGGCTAAATCCCTGGTAAGCAAGGTTATGTATCGTGAAAATTGTTTTGACTCGGGGCTTTCCGATAAATCGGCTATGGCTCTGAATAATTTGAGGAACCATTCCCGTATGCCAGTCGTTGCAATGAATTAAATCGGGAACAAAAATTTCTTGATTGGTATCAGAAGGATTGGCAAAAATATCTGCAATAGCCTTGCTAAAAAATGCGAATCTTTCGATTTCCAGTTCGGGACTCGGCATCGTTTCAGGAGAATAGTAGATCCCTCCATTTGAGATAAATTCGGCGTTATCGACAAGATAAACAGGAACATTAGTGTTTGGTAAAACGGTTAGGTATACATCAACCTCATGTTCCTTTCCGGCATATGAGATTGTCCTTTCTAAAACCTTTGCTGGTTTTTCTAAACTTGAGTCGGCTGTGTATTTTTCTTTTAGAGGTTTGTAATAAGGAATTGCCACCCTTATATCAACGCCCTGTTCTAATAACACAATCGGAAGGCTTCCGATTACATCCGCGATACCTCCGACTTTAACAAGTGGGGCACATTCTGAGGCAATTATTAAAACTCTCATTAAATTATTCTAAATGTATACACGCTACATGTAAATCCGCCAGCGTTATCTACTAATGTGGTGAGTTTTCGTCCTCCCGCATATTTACTTAATCTGTCTTGCTGGAGGATTACACTGAAACTGATTCTTTCAAGGTTGGGAAAGTTAAAATAAATCTTTACATCAATTGCTATTCATCGTGCTTTGACGGAAGTTGACGCAACTAGTCGTGGTTTACCTGTACTAAGTACAGGTCGGTCTTTATGTATCCCTGTAGGAGGAGCTATCCCTGGACATGTTTTTGACATTTTTTAAAAGGGTTACGATTTAGAGGGAAATTTGGATAGCCAGCACTCAGCTGGGATATTTGACAGGAACAATGTCACTACTGGAAATGTACTCGTTTCTTCAGAATTGCCCACTGCTGGGGTAAAAGCGGTTGATTTCGTCGCTCCATTGTAAAAGATGGTAAGACGAAGTTATTTGGATGTGCCGGCGCAGGTAAAACTCTGCTATTAGCAGGAGTAATAAATAATATTGTTATTTCATCTGGATCTAGGCATGTATTGTCGGTATTTTCTCTCGTTGAAGAATGGTCCGAAGAAGTCTTCTAGGAGTTTTACCGATACACAGAGAAACCAAGGAGTATCCAAAAAGGCGGAGATAATTTTAGATCAGATGCATATGAATCCGGTTGTTAAATTTAGAACTGCATATTTGGATGCAACGCTAGCTAAGACTCCTTGAGATACCACAAAGAGTGACGTTTTGTTTTCAAGGATAATGTATACAGGTTTGGACAATCTGAGCAAGAAATCTCGATACTTATGAATATATTGCCTTTTGGGGATAGGTATCAGCTGGTGCTGACATTTGAAATAGACCGATTACATGGCAAGTTGATGTGGCATTCGATGGCGCAATAACAACTACGAGGCGATATTCATGCCATTTAATGACTTGGCTTGTTATAGTGCTAAGTCAGTGTTTCTATACTTAGGGACAAGTGTTGTATTGTCGAGAGATATTTGCCAATAGTGAGAAGGTTTCCAGGTATAGAGATACTGGGTTCGTCGTCAATAGTGCCGGATCTGATGATTGTCACCTTGAATCGCCATATTACACACATTAGGACGAAAAAATTACGGGGAGGGCGATTGAAACCGAAAGGATTAGCCCCTTTATAGCTGGGGCAAAGCTACCTTAAACCGGTCAAACCTTGTATCGTCGTGTAAATATACTTAAAAACTACGTTGACACAATGTTTTTCGCAGTAGAAGCTCAAACATGTCAAAAAGGTCCAAATATATCAGTTGAGTAGGTTGCAGCTAATGTGATGGCGGTTAGTAGTGACAAGTTTGATGCGATAGACCCAGAAAAACTCTTATTTATTGGGAAAATAGATTCCGGGATATAAAATTAAGCTATCTAAAGCTTTTCCCAAGCCATTTAGACGTATTCTAGGCTTGCAAGTACCAAATTTATACGTCTTTTCTGGTCTGAAACCGAGTTTTTTCTGGTTTGAGTTGTTACATTTTGCCAATTATTGCCATAAAACTTCGATGACCGGGTAGCTCATCAAATCGTCTTTCCACTTTCTTGGTTGAATTTGATTTTCCAGAACCCGAACAGGGTGTTTTTTTCGAATTCAAATTTTTTTTATTTTAAGCTACCCGAATTTTTTTGTGGAGGTATCTATACATGAACCTTTAGGGTTGCATCCTTAATCCGTTTATTCCCGCATATGGTCTGAACAAAAAACTCAACTGAATGATATATGGCATAAATTGAGTATAAAAAGTCAGCCTGATGAGTAAGTTTTATGTGCGAAAAACGCATCATCGAAAATTACTCTATTGCTATGTTTTCAGTTGTTTTGTATAATTTTCTCGTTACGAGATTTTAAAGAAACCCTGCCCATGGATACTAATAATCGTAAAAATACAATAGACCCGAACCAGTTATATCCAACTGATGAAATTATTAAACTTGCCAAGGAAAGTGGAGTTAAATTTGGGTTCGGGGATCCCAAAAACCGCATACGCTACCTTGTTAAAAACGGGCTTCTTCCTTATCAGGTGCGTAAAGTAATCGATAATAAGATCATTTCACATACCCCATATTCTTCATTAGCCAGGTTAATTGAGATTCAAAACCTTCAAAATACCCTTAAATTCACGATTCCACAACTCGTAGCACACTTTAATGACTCTATTATAAAGACAGAAGGGGCAAAATATGAGTCGAGCGATTCTGCCGTTGTTATGACCCCCGATGATAGTACTGGTATTCCTCAAGCTTCTTCGATACCAAATGCAGGTCCGGTTAGCAGCAACGGGGTTTCCCAAGACAAAGAGGATATTTTGGTCTCGGTTCAATCCTCAGAACCGGATGAATTTGCTAATGTAATCTCCAATAACGAAACCGGCAAATATGATGCTCCTGATGCAGAACCCAATTTAGACACTGAATCTACAACATCGGAGGCTGCTGATGGAACATCAAGACGTCGTAGTCGTTATGTCATTATTGCCATCGGCATTTTGTTTTTGTCACTCGGTGTCATAGCTCCGATTTTTGACACTGGAAAGGGTTTGAACTTTGCCTGGCTAACAAGCTCTCTGAATGATAAGTTTAGGTTTCTTACGAATGAGACAAAAGATGAGAGTAAGGACTTTGGCGGGCAGGGCGATTTGTCACAGAATAACATCCCCGCATATTTTCCTGATACTGTAACTTTTGAAGGAGACGTCAATTTTCAATCTGGATTTAATATAAGTAATCAGGATATTAATTTAGGAACAGGCTCAATATTTGCAACTAATGTCATATATACAGTAACTGGTGGAGATGGGATACAAGTTTCAGCCGGGCAAAATCCGATCATTACTAATACGGGGGTTTTAAGCATTGGGGGCCAATCCAGCGACGTCGAATTAGAGCCTGGTGAAGGTATAGAGATTGATGGAGTTGAGATCACAAATGTAGGCGTTATAAGTTTAGCGGGAGAAACCGGTGATGTAGAGCTAACCGCCGGAGCCGATATCGATATAGATGGTTTGGGAATAGCCTTGCAGCCGGTTATTGATACTGTGACACAAATAAATCTTCCTGCTAATTCTTCAACGGCTTTGAGATTCGGCACAATCGGGTTAGGTTCAGCAGGAACATCAACTATTACGTCAGGAGCTTCTTTAGTGGGTTTCTATGACAATATAGACAATAGTGCTTCAAGTAACCTTCAATTAGTTATTTTTGACATAGATACAGCGATCGGGGGCCGTATTTATCCGGGTGCAACTTTTGTCACATCGGGTCAGTCGGTAACGGAAAGTATTTCAGCTTTAGATTTGGCTATCGCCGGACAAACTTTTTGGGTTGATGCTGGGAATTATGTCTACACAGCAAACGATGAAATTTTAGGCAATCCGGCCGATGGGGGTATCCATAAAATCTCCGGTTTATATTTGGTTGATAACGGGCCGTTGTCATTCGGAACAAACAATGACTTCATAGTTTCTTATAATGGAACCGGACTCACGTTTACCGATGGGACAAATGTGTTTCTTAGCCTTATTGACAATGGATCAAACGCAACTTTCGCGGTTAACAGAGATGATTTATTTGTAGAGGATACCGGTAGAGTTGGAATCGGAACAACTGCTCCTGAGAGCAAATTAACCTTAGCAGGAGGAATGACAATAGGATCAGGCTACACAGGAATAGGAATATCCGCTCCATTAAACGGATTACTGGTACAAGGTAATGTTGGAATTGGTTCAACAAACCCGGCTTCGTTATTTAATATCGGAGCAACAAATCAATTCCAGATTAATTCAACCGGAAACATTATTAAACTAAACAACGTAGCAACATCATTCCCATCCTCACAGGGTGCAGCTGGATCACTTTTAACAAACGATGGAGCAGGAACGTTAACATGGGGATCACCATCAGGAACAGGGACACTCGGCTATTGGCAGAGAAACGGGACGAACCTGGCTCCGTCAAATATAGGAGATAACGTTGGAATTGGGACAACGGTACCGGCTTCAAAGTTACATGTTCAAACAGCATCCTCTGGATATATAGGCGATGCTGCGGGAATAAATATTGAAAGCAATGCACATCAATATGTCTCCATGTTTTCTGCTTCTAACACTCAACAGGGTTTAACTATGGGAGGAGGAACATCGTCTGCTGAGGCTGGAATTCTCTGGGAAGATGGAACTAGAGGAAACTACCTTTCCTTTTGGGCAGGTTCAGAGTCTAAGATGGTTATCACACTTGCCGGCAACGTCGGAATTGGGACGACCACTGCAGAGAGCAAGTTAACAGTAAAAGGAGGAGCAACAATAGGAGCAGGCTACACAGGTATAGGAATATCAGCACCATTAAATGGATTATTAGTGCAAGGTAATGTTGGGGTTGGAACCACAGCTCCATCCCAAAAACTAAGTCTCGTGGGGTCTATTGGACTTGAAAGAACTAGCAACTCCACCTCGGGCGTTATATACAAAGGGACAGCCCCGTTTATACATAACTATGGCATGGTAGGTACAGATGGCTACCTATACGGGAATAACACTTTTGTAGGTATAAATGCCGGTAATTTTACGATGGGAGGCATAAATGGTGAAGGGAGTTACAACACAGGTATCGGTTATGAAACTTTAGTTTCCAATACTACCGGTTATCACAACACTGCCATTGGGTTTGATGCACTTTACGGTAACACCACAGGCGACGGCAACACAGCCGTTGGGTTACAGGCTGCCAACTCCAATACCACAGGATACAATAATACCTCCATCGGCAGATATTCCTTTCTGAGTAATACGACCGGTTCCAATAACTCTTCCTTTGGTGAATCTGCTCTACGGGATCTCAATATCACGGCCAATAACGGCACCGGCGCAAATACGGCCATCGGTTATAACACTGGTCGGGGAATTGTTACCGGTGTCAATAACACAATCATTGGAGCTAATGTAACGGGGCTAGCTGCAGCACTTTCTAATAATATTATTCTCGCAGATGGTGCAGGAACTATACGGCTTAATGTTAGTAGCGCAGGGAATTTGGGTATCGGGACGACTGGGCCCGAAAGCAAATTATCCTTAGCAGGCGGAATGACAATCGGCTCAGGCTACATAGGAATAGGAATATCAGCTCCATTAAATGGATTATTAGTCCAGGGAAATACAGGAATCGGTTCAACAAATCCGAGATATAAACTTGACGTAGTTGGATCAATAAACGCGTACGACCTGATAGTTCACAACCTTTCTCTTTCTAATTCATCAACCAGCTTGTTGACTGCGCTCAAAGGATTTGGTGGATATACAAACTTCACGGGAGGAATCGGCACAGGCGGAAACGGCAAAGACAGCGCATCTGCCGCTCAACGACTTACTAGCACGGGCAATTTAATAAATATAGGATCGATTCAATCCGGGGAGCTAAATGTCACCAAAGGTGGAACATTTAATTCAGCAGTAAATTACACAACAGCAACAAATCCTAAAGGGGTAGCAATCGGAGATGTAAACGGGGATGGAAAAGCAGATGTTGTAGTCGCAAATAATGGTTCTAATTCTATTTCAGTGTTTATCAACAATGGTAATGGAACATTCGCTACTAAAGCTGATTACACGACAGATTCAGCCCCACAATCTATAGCAGTTGGCGATCTAAATGGGGATGGTAGTGCGGATCTAGCCGTTACAAATGGTACCGTTGTTTCAGTGTTTATCAACAACGGTGATGGGACATTTGCTACAGAAGTGAATTATTCAGTTCAATTACTCCCTATCTCTGTGGTTATTGGCGATCTAAATGGAGATGGCAAAGCTGATTTAGCTGTGTTGAACCAAAGTTCTGGCTCGTTCACGGTATTAATTAATAACGGTAAGGGCACTTTTGCAACAGGGGTAAACTATTCGGCTGGGTCAACTCCATCTTCTATGGCAATTGGAGATGTAAATAGAGATGGCAAATTAGACTTGGCTACTGCAAACAATGGTGCGAGTCAAGTTGCGGTGTTTACCAATGATGGGACTGGTGTATTCTCTTCTGCCGGAACTTACGCTACGGCGTTAAGCGTTGATTCCATAGCTATGGCCGATGTGAGTGGAGATGGCAAAGCTGATATGGTTGCTACAAATAGTGGTTCTGCTTCAGCTTCAGTATATATAAATAATGGTGATGGAACATTTGCTGCCAAAGTGGACTATACAACTGGGACAGGAGGGGCAAGCCCGCGCACTGTCGCTCTCGGTGATATAAGCGGAGATGGCAATGCTGATATGGTGGTTGAGAATCATAATGAAGCCACTGTTGCAGAGTTGCTCAATACTGGTAATGGTACGTTTGCCACGAGAGCAGATTATACGCCACAAACACTCCCTCGAGGTGTTGCAATTGGAGATCTGAATGGGGATGGCAAGGCTGATATTGTAGCCTCCAACTTCTCTTCCACATCAGTTTCAGTGTTTATAAACGACACCCAGCCAATTCTTCTCGCCAAAACATCAAGTGGAAATGTTGGAATAGGAACCACCTCTCCTGCATATCGTCTCGATGTGGCCTCCTCCACAACAGACAACGTGGCAAGATTCATCTCATCAGATGATTTATCCCAAATATTGCTCTCAGACGACAACACAACAGGATACTTAAATGTCAAAGATAGCAAGGTATCACTTGGACTTTCAAGTGGATTATCATCGAGCAACCTTGTGATCGACTCGAGCGGTAACGTCGGAATCGGAACAACCTCACCCGAAAGCAGATTAACCTTGGCAGGAGGAATGACAATCGGTTCAGGATACACAGGAATCGGAATATCAGCTCCATTAAATGGACTTCTGGTTCAAGGTAATGTTGGAATAGGTTCAACAAATCCTGCATCAATATTTAATGTTGGAACAACAAATCAGTTCCAGATAAATTCAACAGGAAATATAGTAAGACTAAATGGAGTAACAACGTCATTCCCGTCCTCACAAGGAGGAGCAGGATCACTCTTAACAAATGACGGAGCAGGAACACTAACATGGGGATCACCATCAGGAACAGGAACATTGGGTTACTGGCAAAGAAACGGGACAAATTTAGCTCCATCTAATATAGGAGATAGATTAGGAGTCGGGACAACAGCGCCTGAAAGTATGCTAGTAGTAGCCGGCGGTGCAACGTTTGGTTCGGGATACACAGGAATAGGAATATCAGCTCCATTAAACGGATTATTAGTTCAGGGTAATGTTGGCATAGGTTCAACAAATCCGGCTTCGTTATTTAATATCGGTACAACAAATCAATTCCAAATAAATTCAACCGGAAACATCGTAAAACTAAACAACGTAACAACATCATTCCCATCCTCGCAAGGAGGAGCAGGATCACTCTTAACAAATGATGGAGCAGGAACGTTAACATGGGGATCACCATCAGGAACAGGAACCTTAGGTTATTGGCAGAGAAACGGAACTAATTTAGCTCCATCTAATATTGGAGATAATATCGGAATTGGAACGACCTCACCAGAGAACAAATTAACAGTTGCAGGAGGAGCAACAATAGGCGCAGGGTATACAGGAATAGGAATATCCGCTCCACAAAACGGATTATTGGTACAGGGCAATGTAGGAATCGGAACAACAGCTTTAGCTTTCACACTTGATGTTGCAGGAAGCATAGGTCCAAGCGCAGATGATACATATGATTTAGGATCAAATGAAAAGAGATTTAAAGATCTATATTTAGGGCCTGC